>CAXMLU010000464.1:0-5907 GCA_964194255.1 uncultured bacterium | reverse complement strand
CCCCCGCCGTACTCCTCAGGAAAGACCAGTCCGAACAGACCGAGATCGCCCATGGCCCGCACCGCGTCGACCGGAAACACGTGGTCCCGATCCCAGCTCTGCGCATGGGGGGCGATGGCCGTGGCGGCGAAGTCGCGTACCACCAAGCGGAAGGCTTCGTGCTCATCGGACAGGTTGTAGTCCACAAGGTGCATCGTACGGCAGACCCCTCACGGGGTCAGCGGCACCACTACCTCCACACCGGCGGCCTTGGCCAGATCAGCGAGGTCGTCGATGATGTAATCGGCCAGACGGTCGAGATCCGGTACAAGCTCCCGGCAGCTCACCAAGCCGAAGTCGAGGTTGTCCAGATAGCTTTGCACCGTGATGTTCAGGCCCTGGCCATCGACGATGGTTGACACCGGGTAGTAGTGCAGGAGCCGCGCGCCTGCGGCGTAGAGCGGGAGGCGGGGCCCCGGAACGTTCGAGATCACCAGGTTGGCCGGCGGGCTTACCCGCTCGCCCAGTCGTAACCGAGCGGCCAGGCGCGTGGCTCGGGCGAAAACGGCCGGTGGTGAGAACTCTGCGAAGTCGGTCAAGGCTTCGGCCGGTAAGGCGTTGAACAGCTCTTTGCTGCTCACCATGGCGTCGTGCACTCTTGCCACTCGTATCAACGGATCCGCCTCGTCGGTCGGTAACACCGCCAGCAACCCGGAGACGCGGTTCGTCCACTTGTCGGTCTCGTCGCCGGTGCGAATCGAGACCGGGATCATCGCCACCAGCGGCGCGTCCGGGAGGGCGTCGTGGTCCTGAAGCCAGGTACGCAGTCCCCCGGCACAAACCGCCATCACGACGTCGTTGACCGTAGTCCCCACGGCATTCTTCACCGCCTTGACGGTGTCGAGAGATGCCGAGCGGAAAGCGAAGCGGCGATGGGGAGTGATCGTCCGGTTGAATGGTGTCCGGGGGGCTCGAAGCGTGGGCAGCTCCGGCGGCCGATCTCGGTCTTCGCCGCGGTGACGACCCAGGTTGAGCAGGGTCCCGAGCGGTCCGTGCAGGCTGCCGCGCACCTGGTCTGCTACCGCCACCAAAGCCGGATTCCGAGTGGCCCGGCCCAGATCCCGGGCCGTGCGGGCCGTGAGCAGGATGGCCCGACCCGGTTTGCGCAGCAAGCTGACGGCCGAACGGTTGAGAAGCTCGATGTCGGTCGGTATTCGCTCCGGCTTCCAGTCGTGGTCGGCCGCAGGGATGACCACGCCGTCCGGCTCGCTATCAAGCATGATGGTCAGAAGCTCGGCCCCGGAGGCGCCGTCCACGGTGGCGTGGTGGACCTTGGTGAGAACGGCGAAGCGATCGTCGGCAAGGCCCTCGATGACATAAGACACCCACAGCGGCCGCGTGCGGTCGAGCGGGCGTCCGATGATCCGGGCGACCAACGCCGCCAGCTGGCCGTCTTCCCCGGGCGGCGGGACCGCCGTATGCCGGACATGAAAGTCCAGGTCGAAGTGGGGATCCTCGATCCAGTACGGGTGGTCGATGCCGAAAGGAACCTCAACCATTCGCCGGCGCAACGGCTCGAGGAGATGCAGGCGCTGCTCGATCTGCGACCGCCATGCGGAGTACGGCTCGTAGTCGCCGGAGTCGGGACGCGCATACACGGACACGCTCGAGACATGCCCGAACTGTGACGGAGTCTCCATGTACAAGAAGGTGGCGTCGAGGCCCGACATCTGCTTCATGGCATTCCCCTCAATTGGAGAATGCCAGTCTATGGAGGCGCCGAGCATCGGACCGAACCGACGGCACGGGAGTACCGTTGGTCCCGTGCAGGTTTCTCTTCCCGTCGAGCTCGTCGGGGATGGTTTGCTGGTGCCCTGTCTCGACGGCCAGGAGCGGCCCTACCTGAATCTCGACGCGGCGGCATCCACCAACGCGCTGCCGTCGGTCGCCCGCGAGGTCATGGAGTTTCTCCCCTGGTACTCAAGCGTGCACCGCGGCGCCGGCTTCAAGTCTCGGCGTGCTACCCACGCGTACGAACATGCCCGCTCCTCGGCGCTCGGGTTCGCCGGGCGTAAAGACGATGGTGATGACATCGCCATCATCTGCCGAAACACGACGGAGGCCATCAACCATCTGGCCTACCGGATGCGCCTCGCCCGAGACGACGTGGTCGTCACCACCGTCATCGAGCACCACGCCAACCTGCTCCCGTGGGCACGCCTCTGCGAGCGTCGGTTCGTAGAATGCGGTGCCGACGGCACGTTCACCCTTGACGATGTCAGCTCCGCCCTTGACGGCGCGCCCCGACCGAAGCTCCTGGCCATCACCGCCGCGTCGAACGTGACCGGCTGGCTACCGCCGATCGACCAGATTGTCGACGCCGCCCATGAGCGGGAAATACCCGTCTTTGTGGACGCTGCCCAGCTCGCCCCCCACCGCCCGCTGCCGGCGGCCGCCGACTTTGTCGCCTGGAGCGGTCACAAGATGTACGCGCCCTTCGGCTCGGGCGTGCTGATCGGCCCGAGACAGAGCTTCACCGAAGGTGATCCTTTCCTGGCCGGAGGAGGAGCCGTCGATCTCGTCGACCTTGACGAGGTGGCCTGGACGGAGCCACCCGAGCGGGAGGAGGCCGGATCGCCCAACGTGATTGGCGCGGTTGCGCTCGACGCCGCCATCTCCGAGATCGGTCGGATCGGTTGGGAGGCCATCGCCGAGCACGACACGGCAATTGCACAGCGGATGCGCTCAGGCCTTGTCTCTGTGCCCGGGGTCCGACTCCTCGGCCCCGATCGAGCCGTGTCGACGTTGCCATTGGCCACCTTCACCATCGACGGCGCGCATCATGCTCTGGTCGCCGCTCGGCTGAGCGCTGAGCATGGCATCGGCGTCCGTCACGGGTGCTTCTGCGCCCACCCCTACCTGCTCCGATTGCTCGGCCTATCGGCGGCCGAAGTCTCGAAGTTCCGGGAGGATGTACTGCGTCACGACAAGCAGCAGGTGCCCGGCGCGGTTCGGGCGAGCGCCGGCTTGTCAACGTCGGTGGCCGACGTGGACCGCCTGGTGGCCGCCGTCGCCAGCATCGCCACGGACATCGCCAACGGGCGTCCACCCCCCGTCGACTACATCCAGGACGGGTACACCGGCGACTTCTGGCCGGCCGGTGATGCGGCCGGCTGGACGGCCGCCGAACGCACGCTGGGTGCGTCCTGCGCACGAGGATGATCGGGCCGGATGCTCAAAGAGCCGGATGGATGCATCGTCGGCCACAATGGGCCCAACTGAGGAGGCCCAACCAATGGCCAGTTCCGATCCCTGGACCATCATTCACGCCGAGCGCAAGGCCTTGGTTGCCGATCTGGAATTGCTGGCCGATGAGCAATGGACGACCCCGTCATTGTGTGCGCAATGGTCGGTGCGAGAGGTCCTCGGCCACATGACGGCGACCGCCCGGATGACGCCGGGCAAGTTCTTTGGCGCCTTCCTCGCGTCCGGCTTTCGGTTCAACGCTATGACCGCCAGGGACGTGGCGAAGGAGATGGAAGGAACTCCCACCGACACCCTGGCCAGATTCAAGGATCAGCTGACCACGACCACCCACCCACCGGGCCCGATCGACGCCATGATCGGCGAGACCGTCGTCCACGGTGAGGACATCCGCCGTCCGCTCGGCATCTCCCATACGTACTCGACCGAGGCACTTACCCACGCGGCCAGCTTCTACCGGGGCTCAAACCTCCTCATCGGTGGCAAGCGGCGCATTGCCGGATTGGCGCTCCAGGCCACCGACATCGATTGGTGGACAGGTGACGGCCCCGAGGTGTCCGGCCCGGTGGCGTCTCTGCTCCTGGCAATAGCGGGGCGCCAAGCCGCCCTGGAGGATTTGTCGGGCGAAGGCATGGCCGCGCTCACGGCTCGGATGTAGGGGGATCGATATGACTGAAGCCGTCCTCGTCCCACCCGCGCCCGGCATGTGGGAGTTGGACCGCAGCCACTATCCGGGCGGCACCACACCCATCCTGCAGTGGCTGATGGAAGGGTGCCCGGCCGGGATGCGGCGCGCCTTCGAGGAGTTCGGGATGCCGGCCGAGACGCTTGACGTCCGGTTCGTGGACGGGTTCATGTACACGCGGCTGCGTCCGCTGATTTCTCCCGACCGAGTGGTCACCAAGCTTCCGCCTCTCGCGATTTTGAAGCTCGTCGTTCGGTTGCACCCGGTCATGCGCCGTCGGGCCAAGCTGGCGGCTCGGGCTTTGGCGCAACGGCCGTGGCGCCAGGTCATCGCCGACTGGGAGCACACCATTCGACCTCGCCTCGAGCGGGAGAATGCGGCGTGGCGGGACGTTGACACGTCGGCTCTGAATGACGACCAGCTGGCGGATCACTTGGACTCGCTGCTCGCCTACTGCCGGACGAACTTCGAGCTGCACTTCTACCTGCACGCCTCCGATCTCGGCCCGACCGGCTTGCTCCTGCGCGATTGCCAGCGATGGGGCATCGCACCTCGAGAGGTGATTCCGGCCCTGACGGGCGCCTCCCCCTCGACGTCGGCGCCCGCGTTGGCCCTGTCGTCCCTGAGGCAGCTGATCGGAGCGACAGGCCGGCGGCCCGGCAGCCTCGACGACGTCCGGGCGGTGTCTCCGGATGCTGCCGCGCAGCTCGACGAGTATCTCCGCCGCCGAGGTCCCATGATGGTCAGTCGCTACGACCTCGATGGCCACACCCTGGAAGAAGAGCCCGACATCGTGCTGACCACCATCCTCGACGGCTCTGAGATTTCACCTGCTGGTGACGCCACGGCCGTCGCGACCGCCCTTCGCCAACGCGTCCCCGTCGAAGAACGCGCGCTCTTCGATGAGCGGCTGACCGAGGCGCGATCCGCCGCCGACCTGCGCGACGACAACGGACCCAATACCGTCGAATATCCCATAGGAGTGCTCCGCCACGCCCTGCTCGAGGCCGGCCGGCGGCTCGCATCCCGCGGCCGGATCGAGCGAGCCGAGCACGCATTGGAGCTCAAGCCCGCCGAGATCGGGCCACTGCTTCGCGATCTCGCCGGACCAACCGCCGAGGAGCTCGCTGCCCGGACGGTCCGCCGTCGACAGGTCGCCGAGCTCGATCCGCCTACCCGGCTCGGGCCCGAGGAGACACCGCCACCGCTTGAAGTACTGGCCCCGGCCCACCAGGTGCTGGTCGGAGCGGTGATGGCTGTCCTGGTCCATTTGGGCATGACCTCCGACCGGCGAGCCGAACCGCTGCAAGGGTTCGGCATCGGGACAACCACCTACCGCGGTCGAGCCCGCGTTGCCCTCGACCCGGAGGTGGCCCTCCAGGCGATGGAGCCTGGCGACGTCCTCGTTACCCGGTTCACGACGCCGGCGTACAACATGGTCCTGGGACTCGCCGGCGCCATCGTCACGGCCGAAGGCGCGCTCCTGTGCCACGCCGCGGTCATGGCCCGTGAACTCGGCATCCCCGCCGTCGTCGGGGCCCAAGGGGCGCTCCGCGAGATCTCCGATGGAGACATGATCGAGGTAGACCCCATAGCGGCGGTGGTGCGCGTCCTCTAGGCGCACTCAATACCTGGTCAACATGACCCGCCCGCGTGGGCTTAGCGTGTGCAAGTGCTGTTGTGCGGCGAGTGCGGAGCCAGACTGAGCATGTTGGGCTCCATCTGTCCGCGGTGCGGGCGGATCCGGGTCTCGGTCCGGTCATCGAAGACAGCGGCGAGGAGATGGTGGTTGCACCTCCATCTACAGGCCGCAGGCGACGGGAATGGGCCACCGCGGTCCTCTGCCTGAGCTTGGTCTGTGCGACGGTGGCGCTGCCCCGCTCCACTTTATGGGTCGCCGGCGTGTCCCGGCTGGTCTTCACGCGCGGCGATCGGATCATCTCGGCGTCACCCTCGAGCGGCGCGGTGCGCACCGCGCC
>CAXMLU010000463.1:0-1798 GCA_964194255.1 uncultured bacterium | reverse complement strand
ATGTGTATAAGAGACAGGTGCCGACATGATCGTGGCGGGGGCGGGTGCCTCCTTCGGCTACCCGCCGGCCAGGGTCTGGGGGACACCGACCACAGCGATGTGGGTGTACCGCATGGGTCTCGAGCGGGCCAAGCGCTACCTCCTTACCGGCGACGAGATACCTGCTCCGGAGGCGGCACGAATCGGGTTGATCCTCGAGGCCGTTCCCGACGAGGTACTTCAGGACCATGCGTTCGCGCTGGCTCGACGGGTTGCCAGGCTGCCCGTCAGCCAACTGGTGATGCTCAAGCTGCTGTGCAACCAGACGGTGGAGAACATGGGTATGGCGTCGTCCCGCCAACTCGGGGTGTTGTTCGACGGGATCGCCCGGCACACCCAGGAAGGGCTCGACTTCGTGGCCCGAAGCCAGGAAGTGGGCTTCCGGGCGGCCGTGCGCGAACGAGACGATCCGTTCGGCGACTACGGCTCCGGTCCGCGGGCGCGGTGACGTTGGACGCAGATCGGGTCACAATCGTTGGGTGCCGGCCGCCTCCCCGCGATCTCGGGTGTATCTCCTGACGGGTGCCGTCCTGGTGGTGGCCGCCGTGGTCGCGGTCACCGTGGTCGGACACGGCGGATCCAGCCCCCTTGCCGCCGGCGCAGGTGGTCCCGGTGGACTTCCCGACGATGGTCCCGCGCCCGCCCTGGTGGCCAAGGGCTGGATCAACTCGGCCCCGCTCACGCCGCGTGATCTCAGCGGCAAGGTGGTGCTCTACGACATCTGGACCTACTCCTGCGTCAACTGCGTTCGCACGCTTCCGTACGTGCACTCCTGGTATGACCGATATCGGGCCGACGGGCTGGTCGTGATCGGCGTGCATTCGCCGGAGTTCGATTTCGAGAAGGTGCACACCAATGTGCAGGCGGCGGTCAACCGTCTCCAGGTCGTCTGGCCGGTTGCCCTCGATGACGACATGACCATATGGAACGCGTTCGGCAACCAATACTGGCCGGCCAAGTATCTCGCCGACCGCAGCGGCCATATCCGGTACAGCCATTTTGGTGAGGGCGAGTACGCCAAGACCGAGGACGCCATCCGCACATTGCTCGGGGTGGCCCCCTCTTCACCCCGGGCGGCGGCCCCGGGCGTCAATCCGGACGTGCGCACGCAGAGCGCGGCGTCGGGCGTCACGGCGGAGACCTACCTGGCTACCGGTCGTGGGCTGGCGGGGGCGAAGGACGGCGCCCACACGTACCCGGAGCCGGGCCCCCTGACCAACGGCGACGTGCGGCTGGTGGGTGGCTGGACGGCCGGCACCGAGAAGGTGCAGGCCGAGGGCCAGGGCTCGGCCATTGTCCTGGCGTACCAGGCCCGAGAAGTCAACCTGGTCATGACCCCCGCAACAGGCCCGGTCGACGTGCTCGTCGAGCTCGACGGGAAGCCCCTGGCGCCCGCCTACCGCACGGCCCAGACGATCGTGGATGACCGGGGCCGGACGTTGGTCCATGTGGCGGCGGCCGACATGTACCGGCTGGTCTTCGGTCCCGGCGTGGAGGACCACACGCTGCGGCTGACGGCGCAAGCGGCCGGCGTGCAGGCCTTTGCCTTCACCTTCGGCGCCTAGGCAATGCAGGACATCGCTCGCTGGCGTCGAACCTGCTCCATGACCGCCTGAAGCCGTTTCTTGTCCCCGGAGGAGTCTTGCCGCTTCTGCAGGTTGAACAGGTGGACGTCCGCTTTGGCGGCATCATGGCCCTCCAGGAGGTCCAGCTTGACGCCGACGCCGGCTAGGTGATCGGGCCCAACGGCGCCGGCAAG
>CAXMLU010000462.1:0-5628 GCA_964194255.1 uncultured bacterium | reverse complement strand
TGTAGTCCTTGTCCGGGTGGTTCTCGTGGTACATCGCCATCCGGAACACCTGGCCGGCGGCGGTAATGCGATTGCCGTCCAGGGACTCGCGCACCCAGCCGGTGCCGTCGATGTCGGCGTGGGCCGACGGGTCGGCCAGCACCGCAAACACCGCCTCCGGGGCGGACTCGATCGTCGTGGACGCGGTGACGCTCTCGGTTTCCATACCAGTGAGACGGCTCGCCAGGCCCGAACTCATCGCCGCACATTTGTATCCCTGATCGCCTGATACACGGGTGATCCATTGTGCATCCCCGTGTCTTTCGTCTGCCGCTGCGAGCGACAGGCGGGCTCGCCTGTGTGTCAGGTTCGGGCGAGGAGCATGCCCTCGCCGCCGGCGGCGCGCAGACCGTCGCTGCGACCGGTCAGATATCGCTCGGCGACCTCGGCGGTTGGGACGGACCTAGCCTCCGCGAAGCCTGCCTCCCGGGCGAGGGTCACGATCTCCTCCGGCGAGTAGAAGCTGATCCACGGCGTTCCGGACGCCCGCGCCCCGCGCACGGCGCCTTGGAGCCCGGGCCGGTCGCCGTCGTCGATGAGCTCGAGCGGGAGCGTGAACGTCATCACCACGATGGAGCCCGGCGCCATCTCCGCGAGACGGTCCAGCGTCGAGACCGTCGCCGCCTTGGTGATGTACGTCGAGACGCCGCTCGACGATACGACTTCCCAACGCCGGGTCCGAGACCCGTCGGGGCGGAGATCCACTCGTCGCTCTCGCCGCGTCCCGAGCACGGAACGGCAGTTCGGGCGTCGAACGTGGCGGCTACCGAGGCGTCAACAGGCAGAACTCGTTGCCGTCGGGATCGGCCATGACCACCCAACTGACATCGCCTTGGCCGATGTCGATTCGAGTCGCCCCAAGGGAGATCAGGCGGTCTACCTCCGCTCGTTGATCAGCGTGGTCCGCCGGGGCGATGTCGAGATGCAGTCGGTTTTTCCCGAACTTCGGTATGAGCGGCGGACCACTCCAGGTGATGATCGGACCGGTGCCGTCCGGCGCGCGGATCGCGGTTTCTTCGTCCTGATCCCAGACCAACGGCCATCCGAGGGCGGCGCTCCAGAAGTACCCGGCCTCCCTCAAACCGTCGCAGTTGATCGCTCCGAGGCGTCCGCAGTCAGCGAGGAAGTTGTTGGTCGGCTCGATGATGCAGAACTCGTTGCCCTCGGGGTCGGCGAGCACGACATGAGGTTCGTCCCGGTGCTGACCGATGTCGATGTGGCGGGCGCCAAGCAAGACCAATCTTCGGACCGTTTGGTTTTGGTCATCGATGGACGCGGTCGTCAGATCGAGATGGTTACGGTTCTGGCCCGTCTTCTTGTCCTGGACTGGCTCGAAGAGGATTCGGAATCTGGTGTCATCCGTTGGCACGAGACCGATCTCGTCGTGGGTGTCGTCGTAGATCTCCCAGTGCAGCGCGTCGGCCCAGAAACGCGCGAGGCGGACCGGATCGTTCGCGTCGAAGCATAGGTCGACCAGTCGTGAAGTCATCTGGTCCTTGCTTGTCCGGTTCGCCCAATCATTGTATGGAGTCGCGCTCCTCTTCACCATCTGCGTGCTGAGTCACCCACAATCGACGTGCCCGGAAGCACGCATATTGCCCGCTCGGCGCTCGTTACGCCATAGGGCGAACCGGACAGATTGCGGCTGCCGGTGTTCCAGTACGCGCGGTCCCAATATCCCGCGTCGCGTGTGCCACCGAACGCCGGCTGGAGGTCGCTTATGTTAGGAGATGTTCTCCGGGCTGGGTGCTTGGTTGCAGCAAACGTGGCCGTGCGGCATTGGAGATGGTCTGTGGCAGCGCCACAGCCGCCCTCTGGGACTTGCAAACATACGAACTAAGGCGAGCGCCGGCTCTCGGGCCAGCCCGCCCACCCAACCCTCAATCCGGGTACTCGTCCTTGCGGTAACTGAGCGGCTCACCGGGTTGCGGCTTCGGCGTCCGATCGAGCAGGAAATTGAAGTACGGGGCGACAAACGGGTCGGGGGCCGCCACGCTGTAAGTGTGGTACACGGTCCCGTTCTCCCGGGCGAACGCTATCCAACTCGGGTTCTCGCGTAGACCGTCCTTGAGCTCGGCCCCGATCTGCTTCGACCAGAACCGGAGCCATTCCGGCGGGTTATCGATCATCTTCTTGATCTCGGAGATCTGCTCCGCCTGCTCCTCGGCAAGCGCAAGGCCGAAGTCGAAGGCGAAATCGGTGTTGTACGTGGAGACGTAGCGGAACTGCCAGCCCATCCGCTGCTTGTAGGCAGTCAGCCGTTCGATCGGCGCCCGTGAGAAGCAGAGCAGCGTCACGTCGCGGTGGGCCAGGTGAACGAGCGCGCCATCGAGCCCGTCGGCCAAGCTGGTGCAGCCGGGGCAGGCACCCAGCGTGTAGTCGGGCCCGAACATTGCGTTGTAGGCGAGCAGCTGTGAGCGCCCATCGAACAGCTCGGCCAGGGTCTTCCGGCCGTCCTCGGTGTCGAACTCGTACTCCTTCTCGACCCGGACCCAGGGGAGCTCGAGTCGCTTCCTCTTGATCTCCTCGTTTCGTTCCGCCTGCTCCGCCTCGAGGTTCGCGAGCTCGTCCCGCGCCGCCTGCCACTCCTCGCGCGATCCGGTCCTGTGCTCAGGCATCTCATCTCCTCCATGCTGGAACTCGAGCGCTGCCTCGCCAGCCCAATCCATCGTCGGAATCGGAGGCTAGCGGGATCACGAAATGAGACGGGCGACGACCCGAAAACTCATCGCAACAGTCCACGGAGATCACCACACCGCCCATGATCGGGGTGCCGGCTTTGGTGGAATGTTGCCTGAAGGCGTCGTGGATGGGCTGGCCGATGCTGCGCCCCCCTCAAAGCTCGGATGAGCATTGCGGTAGCGCCGAGTGCGACTGCGATGGCTACGGCCGCCCCAGCCAGCAGTGCCGTCACGGCGAGGCACTCTATGGGCCACCGGCTCGTGGACGCCGATGGCGGCACCGACTGTCCCGAAATGTTCAGACTCTCAAGCGGCCGGGGTATCCCGGTTCGCCGGCAGAGGGGCGCCCGACAGTTATGTATTGAGCCCGAGGTGCGGCCTGCACATTGCGACTCCGAAGATGGTGATGTCATCGCGCCGACCTTGCTGCCAGTCCTCTCGTTGCAGGAGGTAACGGGTCATCCGATCGGGCCTTCCCCGACGTAGCGCCCACTCGTGGCCGTTGGGCTTGTAGCCGAGAGCCGATGACACGCCGGCGGAGGCAATGTTGTCGTCAAAGGCCGAGCTCTCGGCCCGCTCCGCTCCAAAGGTCTCGAAGGCAAGATGCAATACAGCGGATCGCATCTCTTTGCCGATCCCGCGTCCTTGGTGGGCTTGGCCGAGCCACGAGTAGGTGCCGACGGTACGTAAAGCAATGAAGTTGGACGAGAAGAGGTCTTGCATGCCGAGCGGCGTGCCGGCTTGGTCGACCACGGCGAAGCGCAGCCGCCATGCATCGGGATTGATCGCGGCCCGGGCCGCCCACTGCCGTGCTATCCAGGTGCGTTCTCGATCCGGGGATGGCTCATCTGTCCATGGAGGATCATCGAACGGCATCCACTCGGGATCGTGGATGCCGGCCTTGATTACGACCGCGAGTCGGTCGAGCAACCCGTCGTCTGGGATCCGAAGTTCCAGAATCGGGGTGCGTACCAGGAGGTCGAAGAACGGCCACGTTCGTCCCATCCCGCCATCATGTCAACACCACCGCCTGCAAGGACCGATAATTCGTCCCAGATCGCTCGGTCTTGAGCCGGCGCAGACCTGTCCCAATCCGCCGGATTGGAGAGCAGGTGGCCCTACGAAAGATGAACGATTTCGGGGTCCTGGCTTCGCTGAGCGGTGAGCGGCGCCAGCGAAAGAATTCGTTTCAGCGACGCGGCGGCTGTGTTATGCCACGAGTCGTCGTGCAAGTTCGTCGGGCCGGGCCGGTCAGATCGCAGTCTCCAAACGGGCCCTCGGGCCGCCAGTTCACTGATCCGGCGTAACTGACGTCCTCGAGGGTGACGACCAGCCACGACTCGTCCGGGCCCATGAGGCCGTCATCGCGCCAGCGGCGCTCCAGCTCTTTGGCCTTCCCGGCTCGAAAGCCGAACCATTGGAACTCACCGGCTGCCGGGGGATCGGTCAGCTCCCGAGTGAGCAGCGCGAGGTCTGCCCCGTCCACGGGCGGGATGGTCACCGAGGTCGGTACGGTCTGTTCAGACGCAGCATTCATGCCCTCCATCATTCAACCAATCGGCACCCGTAAAACGCAGTCGTCTCTCCCCCTGCTGCACGAATGTCCCCGAATCCCGTTCGGTCATCGACGAGAGGCTGATTGGTCTCGAAACGCCGGCTGCTGGGGCGCCCCCTCCTACGATGGCACGCCCTACCGAGGGCATTGCCTCGTGCCATGACCGTGCGGGTTTGCGAGATCTCGTCGTCGCCCAATCGGTCCGGTCAGTCGCTCCTGGGGAAGATGCAAAAGGGGTGGCCCGCCGGGTCAAGCATCACCAGCATTGTGGGGTCCCGATGGGGCTGGTGCTCGGATGTTGTCGCTCCGAGCGCCTGGAGTTGAGCCTCGGCCTGTTTGAGGTCGTCAACATAGAACTCGACGTGCATCTGCATCGGCACCTCTTGGGACGGCCATGTAGGCGCCTGGTAGTTCTCGACCTTGCGGCAGATCAGCAAGACCCCGCCGAGGGTCACGAACGCCCCGTCGGCATCTCGACGTGTGATCTCGCCCGCGCCCGCGGCTCGAATAAAAGTCGGCGAGGGGCCCGGGATCGGTGCAGTCGATCGTCAGCGCCGCGAACTTGATCGCCGCCGGAATGTCGGTCACACGTCAGCTTGGCATCCTCGTCGAGCGGGCGTTGCGCCCGGTGACCTGGCTCCCGCCGAAGTGCGCCTAATCACGAGCACCACGACCGCAACTCGTCGCACCTGCACGAGTGCACGACGTGCACCATGACGTCCCCTTCACTCGCGCCCTGACTGCCACCGCCGAACTGGACGCCCTGACAAAGTGGCTCTTCCTCGACCACATCAGCTACTGATAGCCGAGCGACACAAGACCCGAAATCGCTCACCGCTCCCCGTCCGACGACGGTGGGATCGGCAGGGTCTCCGATGACTTTGGCGAGACATCCACGTCTATGTAGTAGCCATGAAAGGACTACGCCGTGCCAGTCGATAGTCCAGTGACCGAGCTCGATACCCGCTTCAGTGGGCCAGGAGCGGAGGCGACGCCGTGGGAGAAGGTTCGGCGGACGATCGAGGAAGCCGAGCTGTTCTGGATCTCCACGGTCAGGGCCGACGGCCGGCCACACGTCACCCCGCTCCCAGCCGTATGGCAGGACGACGCTCTCTACTTTTGTACCGGTGCTGCGGAGCAGAAGGGCGTCAACCTCGCAAGGAACGCCAGCTGCGTGCTCACTACCGGAACGAACGCCTGGAAGATAGGACTCGACATCGTGATCGAGGGAAGCGCAGAGCGGGTGACCGACGAGGCCCGCCTCCAGCATCTTGCCGATGCATGGGAGTCGAAGTACGACGGTGACTGGCACTTCGACGTGGCCAACGGCGCGTTCCAAGGCGGCGGGGGGGG
>CAXMLU010000461.1:0-2454 GCA_964194255.1 uncultured bacterium | reverse complement strand
CCACTTCGGCCGGTGCCACTTCGGCCGGCGCCGCCTCGGGCTCTTCGGGCATGGCCTCCACATTGACCAGACCGGGCCAGGGCTTGACCTCGCGGGCGAGCAGCGGGAAGTCCTTGCGCAGGGGATAGCCCTCGAACTCCCCGGGCAGGTAAAGGTGGCGCAGGCCCGGATGGCCCACGAAGTTGAAGCCGTACATCTCCCACGCTTCACGCTCGTGCCAGTCCGCGCCGCGAAAGATCGGGGTGAGCGACTCGACGGCAGGATCGTCGTCGGCCAGGTCGGCCTTAAGCGTCACGCCGACGTGCTGCGCGATCGAATACACGCGGCAGAACACCTGGAACCGGCTGTCCCCACCCGCCACACCGGTCGTCATCGTGGTCGAGACCACCTCGGACTCGGCCTCGGCCGCCTCGGCCAACGCCTCTTCTTGATCGGGTGACTCCTCGTCGGAGTCGATCCCCTCCTCCTCGACCTCACCCCAGATCTTCTCGTAGCGGGTGGCGGCGTCAACGCTTGGCATCCAGTCGATACCGGACAGGAAGCAGAAGTACTCGAAACCTTCATGCTCCTTCAGGAAGGTCACGGCCGATCGCCACGCGCTTCGCTCGACGCGGACGCAGAGCTCTCCGCCGCCCAAATCCGAGCCGACCAGCGCATCCCCGAGCGTGCCGGCGAGGGAATCGAGCACGGCCTGCAGCTTGGGGTCGGCGACCGGCGCCCCCGGAGCGGCGTCCGGCGAAGTGGTCGAGCTCATCGGACCGCGCCCCCGCCCACCACGATCGGATCCCCTTTCCACCGCTCAGCCATGTCTTCGTGCTGGATGCGGTCCTGAAGCAGGACGATGCCTTCGAGGAGGGCCTCGGGGCGGGGCGGACAGCCCGGGACGTACACGTCCACGGGGATAATCTGATCGACTCCCTTGGTGACCGAGTAGCTGTCCCAGTATGGGCCGCCGCAGTTGGCGCAACTCCCCATAGAGATGACGTACTTCGGGTCAGGCATTTGCTCGTACAGCCGGCGGATGGGCGGGACCATCTTGTCGGTCACGGTGCCGCTAATGACCACCAGGTCGGCTTGGCGAGCGCTGGCCGGAAAGGGGATCACACCAAGGCGCATCACGTCGTAGCGGGGGGAGGCGAAAGCGGCGCCCATCTCGATGGCGCAGCACGCCAGACCCCACTGGTAGACCCACAGTGAGTACTTCCGGCTCCGGTTGAGCAATGTGGACAGCGGCTTGGGGATCAGGCCACGTTCGACTAGACCCACCGCAGCACCCCTTTGCGCCAGGCATAGAGGAGGCCCAGTGCAAGGATGACGATGAAGACGAGCATCTCTACCAGGCCAAAGACATCCAATGCCTTGAGCTCGATCGCCCAGGGGAAGATGAAGATGGCTTCGACGTCGAACATGACGAAGAGCAGGGCGAAGATGTAATAGCGGATCTGACTTTGCGACCAACCGGTGCCGACGGGGTCGACGCCGGACTCATAAGCGATGTACTTCTGGGGCTGCGGCCGCTTGGGACGGACCAGCGAACCGAGGCCGAGCAGGAGCCCGACGAGGACAAAGGGCGCCACCCCAAAAATGGCCACGGTGAGGTACTGGCGCAGGAAGCCCGACATCGCGGTCGGAGCCTAGTGATGGCGTTCACAGGTCGCCAACATGCCTCCAAGGCCCGGTACCGTTGGGGGTATGGCTCCGAGCTATCACCGGCTGGGCCAAGTGCCAGCCAAGCGTCACCAAGCCCTGCGATCACCCGAGGGCAGCCTCTATGCCGAGGAAGTGGTGGGTACAGAGGGCTTCAGTGGCCGCTATTCCATCCTCTACCACCGCTACGCCCCGACCCGGGTAACCAAGGTGGCCGAGGTCGAACCGGTGCCCGCCGCACCGGTGGCCGCCGCCGATACGACCCTCAGACACCATCTTCTCCGGACGATAAAGGAGGGGAAAGGGGCCGGAACGGATGAGGCGAGTGGACGTGTCTGGCTGTTGCACAACGACGAGATTCGCGTCGGCGTGTCGGACTTCGGTCCGGACCCGGGACGTCTCGTCCGAAACGGGGGCGCGGACGAATGCCATTTCGTCCACTTCGGCGGGGGCCGTCTCGAGTCGACGTTCGGCATCCTGGAGTACCGCCAGGGCGACTACGTCGTGGTTCCGCGGGGCACCACCCACCGCTGGGTGCCGGCCGCGGCGCACAACCGCCATTTGGTCGTCGAGGCGGCCGGCGGCGGGATCCGCCTACCGCGCCGGTACCAGTCCTCTGACGGACAACTCCTGGAACACGCGCCGTACTGGGAACGGGACTTTCGCCGGCCCACTGAGCTGCTGGCCCTTGACGAGCCGGGCGCCAACGACGTCTGGGTTCGCGTCGGTGACCGCAGCGCCGTCTACACCCTCGACCACCATCCCTTCGATGTGGTCGGATGGGATGGCCACTACTATCCCTACGCC
>CAXMLU010000460.1:0-4412 GCA_964194255.1 uncultured bacterium | reverse complement strand
GCGAGCCGAACCATCGTGCGTTCCAACGCGGGGCATCCGCCCCCACTGCGCTGCCGTCCCGGCGAGTTCTCGTTCCTGGACTCGCCCCACTGTGACGTGATTCTTGGCGCCGTGCCGAGCTGGACCTACCGCGAGGAAACCAAGGTCCTGCGACCCGGCACTACGCTGCTTATGTACACGGACGGCCTCATCGAGTCGCGCACCCAGGGCATCGACGCCGGCATGAGCGACCTTAAGACGTTCGTCGAGGGCCTCTCGGATCGGTCACCACACGGTCTCTGCGACCAGGTCGTGACCTGGCGACTGGCGTCGGGGCGACGGGAGGACGACCTCTGCGTCCTCGCCGCCCGCCTCACGTGACCCTCGCTTGGACGGTTGCGCCTCTCCTGGGCAGTCCGCCGCGGCGGGCTTTGCCACCTCCGCCCGATCGGTGCCTGGCGCCCGACCGGCCGGGATCGGTTCCGATGTCGAACGGACCGAAACGAGGATCGTTGCCTGACTGGGCCGAGGCACAGACGCCCCGGTCACAGAGTTCGGTGCCATCTCTGCGGGGTGGCTCCGGATGTCCGACGGCGGTTTGGGGGTCCTCAGACTCGGGCTGAGCGTTGTCCGATCGGAGAGCAGTGGACGACGAGACGGCGCATCCGCTGTTGGGCGCGATACGGGTTAGTGCTGAGCGCTGCGCCGCCATCGAGCGCTGGGCCGTCTAGTCGACGATGCGAGCTGACCAAATTCCGGCCGAGTCAGAACCTAACTGGCTCACATGCGAGCCTCGTTGTCTCCGTCCGCGGAAGGATGGAAGCGACCCATGTGGCGTTCGTCGCAGCGGGGGCGACGGCCACATCGAGTGCTCGTTGCCTCGAAATGGGCGAGGAGCACTCGGTTGCTAACAACGATGTTGGTTGTGTCGCGGCTAGCGCGGGTAACTGTGAGATGTGTGGCAGACGGATCGCGACGATGTCGAAGGGGTCGGCGGGGCCGTCGCCGTGCTGGCCCCCGCCAACCACTACCTTCTTGACGTCGTCGGCGGCGCGGCCACTGCCGGGGTGGCCGCCGTTGCCGCCCTCCGCCTCGCACATTCCACTGCTCGCGGCGGCGACGGCTCACCGAGCCGCCGTCGCATGCAGACTCTGCCCGATGCAGGACTGCGTGAACCGTGTACGGCTCAATCTGAGACGTTGGTCTCGCCCATGACGGGCTATCTCGCCGCCATCGGCCGAGTGCATGTACGGGTTTGTCGGTCAGAGCACGCCGTGAAATCCGAACGCACCGAGCAGGGTACGGATAGCTGGTGGTGAAGTCGCCCGCAGGAGATCCCGGAGCCAGGTGGCCGACGGTGGCCATGTTCGACCTATTCCAAGAGACGACGCAATTCGCTCCCGACCAGCTCGGCGCCTTCTTGGCGGACCACGCTCGTCGGGTCGGTCTGGCTGACCTGACGATCTACCTCATCGACTACGAACAGCTTCATCTGGTGCCCATAGAAGGCTCGGACTCGTCGGAGTCTGTGGCTGTGGAGGGCACGGTAGCGGGCCGAGCCTTCAGGACCGGCCAGCAGATCGAAGTGGCCGGGGACGACGGTGTCCGACTATGGAGTGCCGTCGTCGACGGTGCGGCCCGGCTCGGCGTACTCGGCGCCACCATCGGCGAGGTGGACGACGGGATCCGTGGACTCGTTGCGAACCTAGCGAGCGTGACCGCCGCATTCCTGATCACTCGGGGCCTATGCACGGACGCCTACATCAAACGGCGCCGGAGCCGCCCGATCACCCTCGCCGCCGAAATGCAATGGCAACTACTGCCGCCCTTGGCTATGCACAGTCCGCGAGTTTCCCTGGCCGGGTTGGTCGAACCGGCTTATGAGGTGGGCGGTGACGCCTTTGACTATGCACTCAACGGCGACAATGTCGACTTCGCCGTCTTCGACGCCATGGGTCACGGCTTGGGCTCGAGTCAGCTGGCACATCTCGCCGTCACCAGCTTCCGTCACAGCCGACGGTCGGGATACGACCTGGCCGACACCTGCACGGCGATGGACGAGGTGGTTGCCGCCGAAGGCGGAGGTGAGCGCTTCGTCACCTGCCTGATGGGCCGCCTGAACCTCGCCGACGGACACCTGGCCTGGCTTACCGCCGGCCACCCTCGGCCGTTGCTGCTCCGAGGCGGAAGAATCGTCGGTTCTCTGCCATGCGAGCCCACCCTCCCGCTTGGTTTTGGAGGAGCGGTGGCGGAGATCGCCGAGGGTGGTCTGGAGCCGGGCGATCGTCTGTTTTGCTTCACCGACGGCATGGTGGAGGCCCACGGCGTCGGGGAAGAACCCTTCGGAGAAGCGCGCCTAGCCGATCTGCTCGACCGCGAAACCCTCGCCGGCTTCGACGTGGCCGAGACCGCTCGCCGACTCATACAGGCCGTTCTCGCCCACCACGCCTATCGGCTCGGCGATGACGCCACCCTCTTTCTGCTCGAACGAACAGCTACCTAGCCTGACGGGGGGGCCGGCTGAACGTCGTCCGTTCAGCCACTCGCATCACACGGACACGTCGAACCACACCGCTTTGCGCGGTGAGACCTCTCGGTATCCCCAAACGTCGGCAATGGCGTCGACCAGGTGCAAGCCGCGACCATGTTCGCCGCGTGCGTCGACTTCCCTAAGCACGGGCGGTTGACCGGCGCCGTCGTCGAATACTTCGACACGAATAGCGCTGGCCAATTGAGCCACCGTCACCTCCACGCCGGACTGGCAGTGGTGGACGGCGTTGTTGACCAATTCCGACAGCAACAGCAGTATGTCGGCCCTCCGGTCGAAGACTTGCCACGAGTCGAGCACCGAGGCCATCCAATGGCGCGCCTCGCTTGGAGCAGTGTCCGCGCACGAAAATCTCTCCAACGTCCGATGCTCGCCGGCCACTTGCTGCCCCGATCGCTCAGCCTGTACGTTTCCGTTGGCGCACTTAACAAAACGTGGCTTTTCCGACTTGCGTGCGTTCAGGACGCTGCCGGGAACCGGCAAACCCGCTGAAGCATTTTCGATGAGCGCCAGCCTTCTGCGTTCGTCGTCGACGCACTCCAGTCAGTCTTCGACATTGAGTTTCGCCGAGTCCTACGACTGTGGCCGATTGGGACGAGTGCTAAATCGCGAAAGACCTAATCAGGCCGACTGCTGCCACCTGCAGCCACATATCGGCGCGCACTCGAAAAGCGGCGCACGTCGGAGCTCGAAGTCGCTCATGGCTGTAGCGGCCAGATTGCGCCGTCGACCTCCTCGGTCATCGGCGCTTGCTCGTCAACCGGACGTGCCCTCGATCGCCCAATAACGCGTGTCTACCTTGTATTCGCCGGCCTTGGTGTCGTGGTACTGCCGCTGGCCAAGCTGTACAAGCGACCTTCTCACTCTTCGGTAGCGGGCCGTGGACCTGCTCCCAGACCGCACGCCGAACGGTTACGGGTCGGCCGTCGACATTCATCACTTCGACCCCGTCGGCGGTCTTGGCGACAATCCAGAGGTGATGGTCGGCAGTGCGTTTGACCTTGGACTCGACGCGATTCCCGAGATCCGCAATAGCAGGAAAGTTAACGGTGTGGTTTAACGCGCCCGATATTGATCCCAACCGAACCCGTTAAACCGTGCGCTCCCCGATTGGCGGGTTTGTGTGGGCCTTGCTGGCTGGTCTGGTGCGCCCCCTGGGATTCGAACCCAGAACCTGCGGAATCTAAGTCGGACGTCCATAGGCGTCCATGAGAGTCGTTCATTGCAGGTCAGGCCACGGAACTCGTCCTGCCTTGATCGCCAAGGTTGGCTGTCATCCGTCGGATTGGCTGTCAGGTCGGCTGTCAGCGCCGAGGTTGAGCGATGAAGTCTGGGTTTCCGGGGCCGGACGCTTAGGTGACGAGCGCCGCCTCGATCTTGTAGGCCTCAGCTCCGTCGGCGGCTTCCAGCCGACGGTAGGAGAGCTCGGTCCGAATGTTCGCTTGGACGTCTTCGTCGAGCCGACGCGTCCCCGCCGATGCCGCGGCGATGGCTTTCCGGGAGAGGGTCGGGAGAACGAACCGCTCGAAGACGTATACGCAGAACTGGTCCTGTGGTCGGCGCCCCATGCGATGCGCGTTCCGCCGGTCCTGAAGTCCTGTCACCCTGGCTTTCGGATTGTTGCGGAGCGCTTTGATCCGCTTAGCAGTGAGCGTGCGGCCGGCGATGCCGGCGTAGACGAACGCACCTTCACGGTGATCGTGTAGCAGCCCGCAGCGATGTGCGGCAACGCGGGATCGAGACGGTCCTCGAAACTGCGCAGTGGGCTGGTGCCGAGCCGGCCGATGGCGACTTCTAGGGAAATACTGGTCAGCCCACCGCAGTTCAACATCTAGGCGAGCTGGTGGAACGTGTAGGGCACCTCGACCTTGGTTGACTGCGTGGA
>CAXMLU010000459.1:0-2340 GCA_964194255.1 uncultured bacterium | reverse complement strand
TCCTTGTCCCGTATGGGGGTTGTGGTGGATTTCGCCGATGTTGTGGCCGCGCTACTGCAGCCGGATAGCCAGGATGATGGTTGTGAACGAGAAGATGACCGCGGTGGCGACGGTGATGCGATCCAGGTTGCGCTCGACCACTGTCGAGCCCGCGGCCGCTGTACCGACTCCCCCACCGAACATGTCCGATAAACCGCCGCCCCGTCCACTATGCAAGAGGATGAGCACGACAAGCAGCAATGAGACGATGATGTGGATAGCGACCACGAAAATCGTCAGCACCAGACGGACCTGTATTTTCCCTTCTCAGGCTCCCTACCTGACGGCGCGAAACGTAGCACGTCAGGGCTTGCATGCAAGATCATGCCCTCTGTTGGAGACTCAGCGCCCTCCCCGGATCACGGCCGCGAATTCGTCGGGCTCGAGGCTGGCCCCACCCACCAGCGCCCCGTCGATGTCGGGCTGAGCCCGAAGCTCGGCGATGTTGGAGGGCTTGACCGAGCCTCCGTATTGGATCCGCACGGCCGCGGCCGCGTCAGCGCCGGACTGGTTCCGGACGACGGCCCGGATGGTGGAGATGGTGGCCTGGGCGTCGTCAGGCGTGGCGTTTCGACCGGTGCCAATCGCCCAGATGGGCTCATAGGCGACGACCAGTCCGCCGACCACGTCGGCCGGAACCCCCTCCAGGCCCCTCGACACCTGCGCCGCCACCTTGGCCTCGGTGCCACCCGCCTCCCGTTCGGCCAGGGTTTCGCCGACACACAGGATCGGCGTCATCCCCGCGGCCAGAACGGCCCGCACCTTGGCGCTCACCGTCTCGTCCGTCTCGCCGAACAGTTCACGCCGCTCCGAGTGACCGACGATCACGTAGGTGACGTTCAGCTTGGCCAACATGAGCGGGCTGATCTCGCCGGTGAAGGCCCCCTTGCTCTCCCAGTGACAGTTCTGGGCGCCAAGAGCGATCGGGATCCTGTCCGCATCGAGCAAAGTCTGCACGGACCGAAGGGCGGTGAAGGGCGGATGCAAAGACACGTCCACGTGGACGTAATCCTCGGCGTCCAGCCGGAATGCCAGCTTCTGCACGACCTGGATGGCGTCGAGGTGGGTGTGGTGCATCTTCCAGTTGCCGCTAATCAGCGGCCGCCGTGGGTCAGGCACGAAACTCTCCTCGCAGCGCAGCCAAGCCCGGCAGGTCGCCCTGCTCGAGAAACTCGAGCGACGCTCCACCGCCGGTGGAGATGTGGTCGACTTCGCCGGCCAGCCCAAACGCCGCCAGCGCCGACGCACTGTCACCGCCGCCGACCACGGTGAATCCTCGGCACTCGGCGACCGCCTGAGCCACGGTGCGGGTCCCGGCCGCGAAGCGCCGGTCCTCGAATACCCCCATCGGCCCGTTCCAGAACACGGTGCGAGCCTCGGCGATGATCTCGGCGAACTCGGCGGCCGTGCCGGGGCCGATGTCGAGGCCCTTGAAGCCGGGCGGAATATCACGGCCGACCTGCCGGACGACGTCGCCGGGCCCAAGGGCGGTGATGTCCACGGGCACGACGATGCGCCGGCCCGAATCGAGCAGCTTCCGGCAGGCGTCGATCCGGTCGCCCTCGAGCAACGAGTCGCCCACCGAGTGCTGCTCGGCGGCCATGAAGGTGAAGCACATCCCGCCGCCTACGAGCAGCGCGTCCATTTTCTCCAAGAGCGCCTCGATAACGCCGAGCTTGTCGCTCACCTTGGACCCGCCGAGGACGGCGACGAAGGGCCGGGCCGGTCGCTCGAGCAGCCCACTCAGCACCTCCACCTCCCGCGCCAGCAGGCGGCCAGCGGCGGAGGGCAACCGGGCCGGCGGACCGACGATCGACGCATGGGCCCGATGCGCGGCTCCGAAGGCGTCATCCACGTAGAGGTCCTGGCCGGCGACGAGGCGGTCGACGAAGGTGGGATCATTCGCCTCCTCGCCCGGATCGAAGCGCAGGTTCGGCAAAAGGGTCACCTGGCCGGACCGGTGGCCGAGCACCTCGGCCAGGCGGGCTTCGACGGGTGCCAGCGAGTACCGCTCGTCCGGACGGCCCTTGGGCCGGCCCAAGTGGCTGCAGGCCGTGACCTTCGCGCCCCGGTCGAGCAGCCAGTTGAGGGTGGGCAGCGAGGCGCGGATGCGCAGATCGTCGTCGATACGACCGGCGGTGAGCGGCACGTTGAAGTCGGCCCGCACGAGGACGTGCCTGCCGGAAGGGTCGGGAAGGTCTTCGAGGACCGGGAGCTTCACGCTACGACTGGTTGGCCCGACCCACGATCAGGGCCAGATCCACCAGTCGGTTGGAGTAGCCCCACTCGTTGTCGTACCAG
>CAXMLU010000458.1:0-4607 GCA_964194255.1 uncultured bacterium | reverse complement strand
CCCGCCGAGCTCGGCGTGGTAGAGAAAATTCCCGGCCGCCGCAAGGAATTGGAAGCGGCCGTGCCCGGACTGATCGTCACGGCGGAACCCATGGCCGTCGAGGACGCCCTGCTGGCCGTGAAGCCGACCGACGCCGAGGATGCCTGCCGGTCGCTGGCGGGAACCGGCATCAGGCGCGTTCTGTCGATCGCCGCCGGCGTCCCGCTGGCGAAGCTCGAGGCGTGGCTCGGAGACGACGTGGCGGTCGTGCGGGCCATGCCCAATACCCCCGCGCTGGTCGGGGCGGGGGCGGCCGCGATCGCCCCCGGCCGTTTCGCCTCGGACCACGACCTCGACTGGGCGTCCAGCATCCTGGGGGCAGTCGGAACGGTCGTTCGGGTCCCGGAGCACCTGCTCGACGCCGTGACCGGTCTATCCGGATCGGGCCCCGCGTACGTATTCCTGGTCGCCGAGGCGTTGATCGAGGCCGGGGTCCTGGTCGGCCTCCCGAGGGACATTGCCGTGGCGCTCACCGTCCAGACCCTGGTGGGCTCGGCTCAGCTGCTGGCCGCCACGCCCGATGGTGCGGCCGGGCTGCGAGAGGCGGTGACATCTCCGGGCGGGACCACCGCGGCGGGGCTCCGCGCCCTGGAGGCGGCGGCCGTCCGCGCCGCCTTCCAGGCGGCGGTGGTCGACGCCACGGAACGGTCCCGCCAGCTGGGGGCAATGTAGGCGCTCCTGCCGCGGTCGGTGCCGGCCCGCTTTCCTGCACCGTCCACCGTGACGTAGCCTCTCTTCTGCGGAGGAAGGGGTATTCCAGTGGTGCAGCCGAACGAGGATCGGGCTCGCTTTGCCACCGTTGCTGAGGTGGCCAGCCTTCTGCGGGTCTCCACCATGACGGTGTACCGGTTGATCCAGTCCGGCCAGTTGCCCGCCGTACGGATCGGCCGGTCTTACCGGATCCCCGAGGACAACGTCGATCGCTACCTGGCCGGGCAATACACCCAGGCCGGGTAGCGTCGGCGGGGTGACTCCCCGTCACGACACCATTTCGTTCCTGACGGACTACGGCCTCGCCGACGAGTTCGTCGGCGTGTGCAAATCGGTGATCCGGACGATCGCGCCCCACGTGGCGATTATCGACATCAGCCATGACGTCGCGCCCCACGATGTGCGAGCCGGTTCGCTGACGCTCGTGCGGGCCGTCCAGTATCTGGCGCCCGGCATCGTGCTGGCCGTCGTCGACCCCGGAGTCGGAACCGAGCGCCGGGCGGTGGTCGTCGAGGTGGGGATTCCCGGCGCGGGGGACGCCTATTTCGTAGGTCCCGACAACGGGTTGATGGCGGCGGCCGTGTCCATGGTGGGCGGGGCCACCCGGGCGGTCGAGCTGACCAACACCGACTATCAGCTGCCCGCCCCGGGAGCCACGTTCGCGGGTCGGGACGTATTCGCCCCGGCCGCCGCCCACCTCTGCCTCGGCGTGCCGATGGACGAACTCGGTCCTTCGATCGACCCGTTGGGCTTGCGGCCGGGCCTGGTTCCGCTTTCGCGTGTCGAGGACGGCGCCGTGCTCGGCGAGGTTCTCTGGGTCGACCGCTTTGGCAACGCGCAGCTGAACGTGGATCCTGACGAGCTCGACGGGATGGGCGAGCGCATCACCGTGCGAGTGGGCGACGGCGTGCGCACCGCTCGTCGGGCCGCCGCCTACGACGATCTGGGCGCGGGCGAGGTGGGACTCGTGACCGACTCGTACGGGCTGGTGTCTTTGGCCGTCGCCCGGGGGTCGGCGGCCGACGAGCTGCGCCTCCGGCCCGGCGTCGGGGTGACGCTCTCGGCTCCCGTCTAGCCAGACTCGCCGCTAACGCTCTCGGCTCCCGTCTAGCCAGACTCGCCCGCTAACGTGCCCCTCGTGCGCCGCGGGACCACGATCACGCTGGCCATCCTGCTCCTGGCCATCTTCAGCGCTGCCCTCATCCAGTTCCTGGTCCTGGGCCGCGGCTGAGCCGTCCTGCGCGGCGCGGCGGGACCTCGGGTTCCAAGGCCGTCAGCCGCGAACGGCCACCCCACTAAATCGTGCTGGCTACCCGGTCCCGGGTGAAGCGTTGGGCGCCGCGCACGAGCAGGCCGAGGGCCAGGAGCCAGATGCCGGCGCCGATGGCGAGGGCGAGCGGCAGGGTGACCAAAAGGAGCCCCGAGGACTGGCCGACGGCCAGGAAGATCAGCGGCAGCACGACGGCGCCACCGAGCTGGTTGGCTTCCTGACTGCTCCGCGCCCGGGCCGACACCCGCACCATGATTCCCATGCCCAGCGCGGCGACGGCCGGGGCCACCCAGAAGATGACGACCGCCCACAGCCGGGTCGGCAGGAACAGCCGGTGGGTCACGGACCATCCGACACTGTCGGCCACCACGCAGAACAGGACAAACCCGATCCACGACACCCCCACGGCGGGTACGAAGGCGGACGTGACCTTGGCGTAGAACAGATCTCGGTCCGAGATAGGCAGGTGCAACAGGCCCTCGAGGGTTCGCCGTTCCTTCTCCCCGGCCAGCGCATCGGCGGCGAGCACACTGGCCACCATGAGCGGCACGATGAGAAACAGCGGAGCGAGCAGATAGCCGTCGATCAGAACCAGCAGCTGTTGGCGGGCCGGAACGCCCGCCAGGATGCGCCGGAAATGGGTCGGCAGGTGACTGACGACATTGTCGGCGCCGGGGCCGCTGGCGCCGCGGGCGAACAGTCCGAGCACCAGGGGTAGGACGACCAGGAGCAGCACCGGCACCACCAGCATGGGGATGACAACCGCCTTCGCTCGGCGCACCGCCGTCCAGTCCTTGGCCACGACGGCTCGGATAGCCTGGTAGTCGCGCTTCATAGGCCACCGTGCCCGGCGGTGATGGCGAAGTACACGTCCTCGAGCGTCGGCGGCCGGGCGGTGATGCCGAAGACGGGCACCTCGTGCGCGGCCAGAAGCGCGATGAGCGCGGGGATGACGGCTCGGCTCCCTACCCGCACCCTGGCTCCGCCAGCGATGGCTTCCGCGTCCAGCACGCTCCGGGACTGCCGGAGGAACTCCAACGCGGGTTCCGACGCAGTTGCGCCGAAGTCCACGTCCACGGCCAGTCCCGTCCAGATGGCCGAGGCCAGCTCCACCGGCGCGCCGAAAGCGATCAGGCGCCCCTCCTGGAGGACGGCCATGCGCCTGGCCAGCCGACCCGCTTCGGCCAGATCGTGGGTGCACAGCACGAACGTGCGGCCGTGCTCCGCCGCCAACCCGGCGATGAGCTCCACGGTGTCGCGGGCCGCCTCCGGGTCGAGACCAGCGGTGGGCTCATCCAAAAAGAGGACTTCAGGGTCATGCACGAGCGCCCGCGCCAGCGCCACCCGCTTGCGCTGCCCGGTGGAGAAGCCCTGGACCAGATCGTCGACCCGGTGGCTCATACCGAGCCGGTCGAGCAGGGCGACCGAGCGGCGGTCGGCTTCGCTACGCCCGATGCCCCGGATGCGGGCGTAGAAGACGACGTTCTCGCGGGCAGTGAGCCGGTCGTCGAGGGCGGCGTTCTCGGTGAGCACGCCCGTCCGCCGGCGGATGGCCATCCCATCCACGGCCGGATCCAGCCCGAGGACGCGGCTGGTGCCGCTGTCGGCGGCCAGGATGCCGTTGAGCAGGCGGACGGTCGTGGTCTTTCCCGCCCCGTTCGGCCCGAGGAGGGCCACCACCTCGCCGGGCTGGACGTCGAAGGTCACCTCGGCCAGGGCGAAGCGCGGGCCGAAGCGCCTGGAAAGGCCCGTGGCCTCGATGGCACCGCCCATCGCACCAGTTTGCATCGTTCTCCCTTATCGGCACGAGGGCGGGCCCGCGCAAGGAGGCGAGGCCGGGCTTCGGCGCCAGACTTGCGCGGTACCCCATCGGCGTGTCATCACAAGGCCATGAACCTGGCCGCCATGATCGAGGGTCACGCCTCTGCGGCCACGGCTCTCCTGTATGGGGATGAGGTCGTCACCTACGGCCAGCTGCGGGAGCGGACCGCGTCGCTTCGCGGCCGGCTGGCCGCTCTCGGGGTGGGCGTCGGCGATCGTGTCGCCATCGTGTCGGGAAACGATCCTTCTTTCGCAGTGGCGTACCTGGCCATCCTCGGGGCCGGAGCGGTGGCCGTGCCGCTCAACCCGGCCAGCCCCCCGCCGGAGCTCACTCGAGAACTGACCGCCGTCGGCGCCGAGGTGATCGTCGTTGGTCCCGGTGGACTCGACGCGGTCGGATCGATCGACCGGCCCAGCGTCGGCATCCGCCAGGTTCTGGCCGCGACCGCCGCGGGAGATGGGAACGACGGGGCCGCCTTGGTTCCTCGGGACACCGACGACCTGGCCGTGCTGATGTTCACGGCCGGCACGGCCGGTTTTCCGAAGGCCGCCAAACTCACGCATGGCAACCTCCTGGCCAACCTCGACCAGATCCAGCGCCATCCCGGCCGCGCCATCGAGGCGCGCGATGTCTGCCTCGGGGTCCTCCCTCTGTTTCACATCTTCGGGCTCAACGTGGTCCTGGGTCTGGCCGTGCATTACGGCGCGTCGGTGGCGCTGGTCGAGCGCTTCGAACCGGCTGCCACCCTGGCGCTGATGGGCAGGG
>CAXMLU010000457.1:0-3041 GCA_964194255.1 uncultured bacterium | reverse complement strand
GGTCCCAATCTGGTCACGGTCGTGCCCGGCATCCGGATGCCCGGCACAGCTGCCAACGACCAGGCGAGGGTCGCCACCCCGCGGGCGGCGATCGAGGGAGGCGCCGACCTCATCGTCGTCGGCCGCACCGTGACCGCCGCCGCCGACCGGCCCGCCGCGGCCGCGGCTCTGGTGGAATCCATCACCGGGTAGCATCACCGCCGCCGCCCAGAAGACTCTCTTTGCCTGAGGCGCTAGGGTGCTCTTCATGCCTTTGCCTCCCTCGTTGTCACCCGAACAGCGCCAGGCTGCTCTTGTCAAGGCGGCAGCGGCCCGTCGTCAGCGGGCCGAATTGAAGGACAAACTCAAGGTGGGCTCGCTCACGCTGAAGGAGCTTCTCGACCAAGGCGAGCGGGATGAGGTCGTCGGGAAGATGAAGGTCCAAGCCGTTCTCGAATCCTTGCCCGGCCTTGGCAAGGTCAAGGCCGGCAACCTGATGCGAGATATTGGCATCAGCGAAACCAGACGGGTGCAGGGCTTGGGAGAGCAGCAGCGCAGGAAACTGTTCGAGAAGCTCGGCTGAGCTTCCTCGCCCCTGTTCCGCAGGCGTGAACATCGTCGTCTCCGGACCGGGAGGTGTCGGCAAGGACACCATCGTCGCCAAGCTGCTTGAACGCGACCCCACCCTGTGGTTGTCGCGCTCTTGGACAACGCGCCCGCGCCGCGCCGACGAGGAAGAGGACGCCTATACCTTCGTCGACCGCCCGACATTTCAAGCTCGCATCGACGTCGGCGGGTTCGTCGAGTGGACGGAGTACCTCGGCCATCTCTACGGCACGCCGGTCGCCGAGCCCCTGGCCGGAAAGGACACGGTTCTCGTCATCGAGGTGGACGGCGCGTCGCAGGTCCTGACCAAGGATCCCGACGCGCTCATGATCCTGGTCGTGCCCCCGTCGGCCCATATCCAGGCGGAACGCCTGCGGGCAAGGGGCGATCCGGAGGACCGGGTCCAGATGCGCGTGGAGCACGGCCGCCAGGAGGATGAGCTGGGCCGCCGCCTGGCCCACTACGTGGTCGTGAACGACGACCTGAATCGAGCCGTCGAAGAGGTGGCCGGTATACTCCAACGGCACCGATCCTGACTTCCGGAGACCAGCGATGGCCCAACGCCGACTCACCATGACGGACCCCCCCGTTGAGGAGCTCCTCGACCGGGTCGACTCCAATTTCACCCTCGTCACCCTGGCCGCCAAGCGGGCCCGGAACATCAACTCCTACTTCAATCAGCTCGGTGATGGGCTCGGGGCCATCATCCCGCCGCAGGTCACGTCCGTGTCGCGCAAACCCCTGTCGATCGCCCTGAAGGAGATCGCCGCCTCCAAGGTCGTGTTCGTGCGGCCGGAGGATGCCGAGGAGAGCGTCCAATAACATCAGCCAGCGGCCCGTTCAACGGGCGGCGTGTGGTGCTGTGCGTGTCCGGGGGAATTGCCGCGTACAAGGCGGTTGAGGTCTGCCGCCGGCTGATGGACGCGGGTGCCTTCGTTTCGCCCGTACTGACCGAAGATGCCACCCGGTTCGTTGGGCCGGTGACCTTCTCGGCGCTGGCGTCCGAGCCGGCTCGGACGTCGTTGTGGGACGGCCCCGAGCCGATTCCCCACACCTGGCTGGGTCAGCATGCCGACGCCGTCGTCGTTGCGCCCGCTACGGCCCGTGTCATCGGGGCGTACGCGGCGGGTCTCTCCGATGACCTGTTGACCGCGACACTTCTGGCCACTCGCGCACCGGTCGTGGTATGCCCGGCCATGCACACCGAAATGTGGGAGCACCCGGCCGTGCAGGACAACCTGGCCGTGCTCCGGCGCCGCGGTGTCGTCATCGTGCCGCCCGGCGTCGGCCGCCTGGCTGGTGGTGATCGCGGCGCCGGTCGTCTGGCTGAACCCGAGGCCATCCTGGCCGCCCTGGCCACCGTGCTCGGCGCCGGGGCACTCACCGGGCGCACAGTCCTGGTCACCGCTGGGGGGACACGCGAACCGCTGGACCCGGTCCGGTTCCTCGGCAATCGATCGTCAGGAAAACAAGGCCATGCCCTGGCCGAGGCGGCCGCATCCCGGGGGGCTCATGTGGTGCTCGTGACCACCACGTCCCGACCGGTTTCCCGAGGTGTCGAGGTCTTTCGGGTGGAGACGGCGGCCGAGATGGAAGCCGCCGTGCTGGCGCACAGTGACACCGCCGACATCGTGCTGATGGCGGCCGCCGTCGCTGACTTCCGTCCTAAGGAGGCGGCCGACCGCAAGATCAAGAAGGGCGAGGGGGTGCCCGAGGTAGTCCTGGAGCCAACCCCGGACATCCTCGCCGCCGTCGGGGCCCGCCGCCGGGCCGGACAGGTCCTGGTCGGATTCGCGGCCGAAACTCACAATCTGCATCAGGAGGCCGCCGCCAAGCTGCGGCGGAAGGGTCTGGACTTCATCGTGGCGAATGACGTGTCGGCCCCAGGTGTCGGATTCGAGCACGACACCAACGCCGTGATCATCTTCGACGCCAACGGTGGGGCACGCGAGGTCCCGCTCGCCGACAAACGGACCGTGGCTGGAGCGGTCCTCGATGCCGTGACCGATCGCATGGGAACCTCGAACAAGGAGCAGAACACGTGACCCGCTGGACCTTCACCTCGGAGTCGGTAACCGAAGGCCATCCCGACAAGATGGCCGATCAGATCTCCGACGCCATCCTCGACGCCATCCTGGCCGAGGATCCGCAGGGGCGGGTGGCGTGCGAAACCCTCCTCACCACCGGGTTGGTCGTGGTGGCCGGTGAGATTTCGACCACCGCCTACATCGAGATTCCGGAGCTGGTCCGCGAAGTCATCTGCGGGATCGGCTTCGACCGGTCCGCCTACGGCTTCGACGGGCACACCTGTGGCGTCACGGTCTCCATCGACGCCCAGTCATCCGACATCGCCCAAGGGGTCGACACGGCGTTGGAGGTCCGCACCGGCGTGAGTGGCGAGGACATCCTCAACGCCCAGGGGGCGGGGGACCAGGGGATGATGTTCGGCTACGCGT
>CAXMLU010000456.1:0-3267 GCA_964194255.1 uncultured bacterium | reverse complement strand
GGAGATGTGTATAAGAGACACCCCCACCGCCGGAAAAGTGCCCGCCCCCTTCGCCCGCCTGCTGGGCTGTGAAGACCGCGCCAGCTTCGACTGCCTCGCTCTCGCCGCGCCTCCAGGCTCAGGCGGGGTCGTGCTCGTCCCGTACCTGGACGGAGAGCGGACGCCGAATCGCCCGACGGCTACAGGATCGCTCGTCGGGTTGCGCTCGGATGCCGACCGGTCGCAGGTCGCCAGGGCGGCGGTGGAGGGGGTGGTCTGCGGCCTGCTCGACGGCCTCGACGCCCTGATCCGGGCGGGCGCAGTCACGGAGGTCGGGCGGCTGGTGCTGGTGGGAGGCGGGGCTCGCTCCGCCGCCTACCGCCAGATACTGGCGGACCTGGCGCAGCGCCCGGTGGTCGTTCCAGATGAGGCTGAGCACGTGGCCGTCGGCGCCTGCGTTCAGGCGGCCGCCGTCATCGAACGCGTTGCACCTGAGGTGGTCGCCGATCGATGGGGCCTCGGTCGCGGTCCGGAGGTCGACCCGGCGATCGGCGCCGATCAGGCCGCGGCCGTGCGCGCCGCGTACGCCGCGGCTCGCGGCTGAGAAGCTCCCGACGAAGTCACTTGGCGGGCGGGATGTCCGTGACAGTGCCTCCCGAACCGGCTGACCGGTAGACGGCGTCGGCCACCACATGGGCCCGAAGGGCGGTAGCGAAGTCGGGATGGGCGCGGTGTCCGCCGGCCACGCAGTCGATAAACGCGCGGTCAGGATTTTCCAACGAGATGCCGGCGCCGGCGACGGCCGCCTCCAGCTCCGGCCCGGCCAGGCTGCCGCGATCGCCCCCGAGGCGAGTCCAATGAACTGGCCCGAACCAGTCGTTCTCCTCCATGGCGAACCATCCCCGCTCGCAGAAGACTTCGACTCGGCGCAGGCTCGGTCGTTCCAACACGTCGTGCCACACCGACGTCAGCGTTCCCACCGCCCCGTTGGCGAAACCGAAGCTGACGGCGACAGCATCCTCGATGCCGGGAATGCCGTGGAAACTGGCGCTGCGGGCGCCGGCCGTGACGACCGGCCCGGCCAGCCACTCCAGGACGTCGATGTCGTGGATGGAGTGCTCGAGCAATGTGCCCGATCCGGCGCGGGCCGCGTCTCCCCGCCAGGTCGAGCCGTACATGCCCTGGGTGGGGATGAATTGGTCGTCGCGGAAAACGACGGCCATCACCCGACCGCTTTCCGGCTGGCTGATTAGGTGGCGAAGAAAGCTGAAGGCAGGAGAGCGGCGCAGCACGAGGCCGACCTGATTGACCACGCCCGCTTGGTTGACCGTGGCCGTCATCGCCACCGCCGATGGTAGGTCTACGGCGAGGGGTTTCTCGCAGAACACGGCGAGGCGTCGCGCCACGGCCGCCCCGACGAGCCGGGGATGTTCGGACGTCCACGTGCAGACATAGACGGCGTCGGAGGCGTCGAGCACCTCCTCGACGGTCGAGCACACGGGCGCGCCGCTGGCCGCCGCGAACTGCGCCGCTCGCTCCGCGTCGGGGTCGTATACCCCCGCCCAGGATGCGTCCGCCTTGGCCACATGGAGGCTCTTGGAATGGTACGTGGCGATGAGCCCGGCCCCGAGGAACCCGACGCGAACCGTCATTGGGAGCCGGACGACGGGGTCTCGCGCTCCTTGAAGATGCTTTGCCGGTAGTAACGCAGTTCATCGACGCTCTCGCGGATGTCGTCGAGCGCCCGATGACCGCCTGCCTTCTTCGGTGCCGCGTCGTAGAGTTCGCGATACCAGCGCCGGCACAGTTCCTTGACGGTCGAGACGTCCACCGACCGGTAGTGCAGATACGTCTCGACGTCGGGCAGGTGGACGGCCAAGAACCGCCGGTCGGTTCCGATCGAGTTGCCACATAGCGGCACCGTGCGCGGCTGGGGGATGTGCTGTTTGAGAAAGGCAAGGGTGGCTTCCCCCGCCTCCTCGAGCGTGATCGTGGAGGACTCGATGGCCGTAAGGAGGCCGCTCTTCGTGTGCATGGTGCGGACCACATCCTCCATCGCCGCCAGTGCCTCGGGGGGAGCGGTAAGCACCAGATCGGGTCCCTCGGCGATCACGACGAGATCGTCGTCGGTGATCAGGGTGGCGATTTCAACGATCGTGTTGCGGTCGGGGTCGAGCCCGGTCATCTCGAGATCCATCCAGGCCAGCACGCTGCCGATGTTACGGGACGAGGTGGCTACCATCAGCGATCGTGATCGAGGTGCCGGTGCTCCGCTTGGATCCTGAGCTCGACGTGCCGTCCTACGCCCGGGCCGGTGACGCCGGGGCGGACCTGGTCGCCAGCCACGATGTCGTCCTGAGCGCGGGAGGCGGTCGGGCCCTCGTGGGTACTGGTCTCGCTGTCGCTATACCGGAGGGCTATGCCGGGTTCGTGCAGCCTCGCAGCGGCCTGGCTCTGCGTCACGGCGTCACCTGCCTCAATACGCCGGGACTGATCGACGCCGGATACCGCGACGAGCTGCGCGTGCTGCTGGTCAACACCGACCCGGCCGAGACCTACCAGGTTCGGCGCGGCGATCGCATCGCCCAGTTGGTGATCCAGCGGGTCGAGCAGGCGGGGTTCGTGGCCGTGGACGAGCTGCCGGAGTCCGAGCGCGGCACGGGCGGCTTCGGGCATACGGGGAGATAGGGACGTGCCCGAGTTACCCGAGGTGGAGTCCCTCGCCCGATTTCTCACCGAAAAGGCAGGGGGGAAAGGGATCGAGCGGGCCGAGTTGGCGGCCATCTCGGCCCTGAAGACCTACGACCCGCCGCTTGAGGCACTGCGTGGCAGGTCCATCACCAGCGTTGAGCGGCGCGGCAAATACCTGTGCGTGGCCACCTCGGGCGACGACCACCAGCCCCTTTCGCTTGTCATGCACTTGGCGAGAGGCGGATGGGTGCAGTGGCGGGACGCGCTCGCGCCCGGACGGGCCAAGCCGGGCAAGGGCCCGATGGCGTTGCGGGTCGGGCTCGCCGGTGGCTCCGGATTCGACGTGACCGAAATGGGGACGGAGAAGCGGCTCGCCATCTGGGTGGTGCGGGATCCGGCGCAGATCGAAGGGGTGGCCCGCCTCGGCCCCGACCCGCTCGATCCGGCGTTCGACCGGTCCGCGCTGACTCGGGTGCTGGCCGGCCATTCCGGCCACATCAAAGGGGTGCTCACCGATCAGTCCGTGATCGCCGGCGTCGGCAACGCATACTCCGACGAAGCGCTCCACGCCGCCCGCCTCTCGCCGTACAGGCCGGC
>CAXMLU010000455.1:0-16941 GCA_964194255.1 uncultured bacterium | reverse complement strand
CCCGCCGTCCGATGCCACCAGCCAGTAGCCGGAGGGGCGGAGGGCTGACCCGGTGACGGAGATGGTCACCGTGCCCAGGCTGGTGCCGACGACAATGCTCCCGGCCGAGTTACCGGCGGCGGTGGGCGAGAAGGTGACCGCTTGGGTGATGCTCGAGCCCGGATTCCCGGCGGCGGCCAGCTGAGAGGAGCCGGTCAGGTTGACCGGGGTGCCGAGCGCGAACGGCGCGGCCGGACCCGAAACACTGGTAATCGACACCGCGCTGGCGCTGGCGTTGGAAAGGGTCACATTGAGCGTGGCCGTCGATCCGCCGGCGGTCGCCCCGAAGGCCACCGGCGCCGGATTGACCTGGAGGGGGAACTGATAGATGTCGGTCGCCGAGACCGCCGGGTGGGCAGTGGAATCCGAACCGGCAGTGACCACGTCCGTGCCCGCGACGGGCAGGACTTTCGGCGCGTGGTAAGTGACGCTGACCACACCCGTGGAGTTGGTCTTGAACGGGATAGGCGATGCCGTCAGCGCCTTGCCCTGGCTATCCGCAGTGCCACCGCCCCCGGTGGGGACCCCCGCGGTGCCGAGAATCGAAAGGAAGACGTCCGTATTGCTCAGCGTCAACCCGCCCGCGTCCCTAGCGGTGACGGTGAGCGGCACGGCCTGCTTGGCGGCCAGGGAGCCAACCGGCGCAATAGGCGACAAGGACCAGGTGAGACTGGCGATCGGCTTCGGGGGGGCGGCAGAAGCCGGGGAGGCGATAAAGCCCGTCATCGCCAGCAGCAATGCGGACGTGGTGGCCACGACGAGACCGGCCGTGCGGGCCAAGCTCGACGGCGATCGACGGCGGGCGGTCAGGCTCGGGCTGTCAGAGTGCAGGATCTGCAACGAGGTCCACCTCCTGGGTGGGTCCATGCCCGTCGCACCGCGATCGGACGGGGGAGCAGTATGACACTTTGTTCGATTATCCCCGCCGGGTCCGAGCATATCCCCCAACAACGACCCGATCCACGCGCCTCAGGAGACCGGCTCCCCTAGCCGGCCCCCTTTGGCACTCCCCTTCACTGGTCCGGCTGTCCCCCCGGGCTCAGCCGGTGATGGTGAAGGCGTAGATCGTCTGGTTGTTGTCGCTGACGAACAGGCGGCCGTCCTTGCCGCTGAAGTTCATCCACTCCGGCCCGGTGAAGCCACCCTGGGGGGTATCGGCCCCGGTGGTCACGATCACGGCGCTGGCGGCGGAGAGGTCGGCATGGATGCGAACGACCCGGTTGTTCGTCGAGTCGCCGATGTAGAGCCAGTTCCTTAGCGGATCGAGGGCGACACCCCGGGGCTGATTGAGCTTCAAGCCGCTGATGGGGCTATTGAACATGGCCACGATGTGCTTCGTGGTCGTATCCCACTCCACGATGCGCGAGTTGCCGGTGTCGGCGACGTACACATGATGGTTGGCGGCGTCGACGGCCAACTGGCGGGGTGCGGTCATCTGATCCGTGCCCTTGCCGCAACCACCCATGAAGTTGGTCAGTGCCCCCGTCTGGTCGAAGACCTGAATGCGGCAGTTGCCGGCATCGACGGTGTAAATGTCGTACGTGCTGGAGCCAGTGCCGACCACCTGGATTCCCTGGGGACCGTTCTTGAACTGGCTCAGGCCCGTCCCGTGGATGCCCAGGCTCGAGATGAAGGTGCCGTCCAGCTTGAAGTGCAGCAGCACGTTCTGCCCGTCCATCCAGAGATCGCCCTGGGTGCCGATGGCTACCTCGTGCGGATAGTCGAGGTTGGGGGAGTTCGGTGTGAGCGGGCCCCGCTGACCGAACGCCCGAATGAAGCTCGGACAAGTAGTGGACGACGTGCAGGAGGGCATGCTCGTATCGAACTGCTGCACCCGGTTGCCGAAGGTGTCGACGCCGTAGACATTTCCCGAGGCAGGGTCAATGGCCACGCCGTTGAGCTGGTTCCACCCGCCGTTGGGCGGGGGCGCCGGCGGAGTAGCCCAGCCCCCTGTCGCAGGATTGCCGGTGGAGTCGAACTTGTAGACCACGTAGCCGTAGAGGTCGGAAACGTAGACATTGCCGGCGCTGTCGGTCGACACGAAGCGGATCGAATTGAACGGCGTGGCTCCGTAGCTGCTCCACGTGCCCACATACGCACCGCTGGTGCTGAATACCACAACCTTGTTGTTCTGGGCTCCCACGACGTAGACCCGGTTGTTCACGTTGTCCACGGCCAGGCCGCGAGCGTCCGACATATCCGTTGTCTTTGTGGGCGCTGACAGCGTCTTCACGAACGTGCCCGCCTTGCTGAAGACGTACACCAGCTTGGTGTTGAACTCGGCCACGTAGACGTTGCCGGCGGTGTCCATGCCCACGCCGCGGGGAATAGGCGCCTTGGCGATGCTCGGCCAGGTGAACTGGCGGAGAAACGTACCCGTGCTGTTGAAGACGTAGACGTTGCCGCACCGGGGATCGGAGACGTACACATCGTCGTTGGTCGGATCGATGACGAGGTGCGTCGGGATGGTAGTTGCCCCGTTCCCGCACCCGACCGGATAGTTCTCCCCCGCGTTGGGGCCGCCTCCGCTGCCGATGGACTGCACCCAGGTGCCGTTGTGGTCGAACTCGACGGTACGGGAGTTGGACTGGTCGGCTACCCACACGTTGCCGTGCTTGTCGGCGGCCACGCCGAACGGCGCACCGATGCCGCCGGTGGCGCCCCGCGGCGCCACTTTGGAGACGACCTTGACAAAGGTGCCGTCCGTCTTGAACCGCTTCACCTGGTAGTTCCAGATGTCGCCGACCAACACGCTGTTGTCGGTGGCGTCATATCCCATGCCGTAGCCGTACAGGCCGGCGTGACCCCGGTAGCCGTACGACGCCGAGTACGCGGCCAGCGACGATGAGGTCTGTACGGCGTGCGGGGTTGACGCTGACGCGGCCGTTGTGGTCGCCAACAGCGCGCCGACTGCGCCCATCGCCAGAGCGGCCAGGCCGGTGCGCCTTCGGCTCAGTCTTTGCATCTTCGAGCTGCCCTGTCGGGCTCCGACGGTCTGGTCGTGATCGGCCATTGCCTTCTCCTGATTCGTGGTCATGTCGTGATCTGTGTCGTGCGTGGTCATTGCCGCCCCTTACCTGCCGGTGACATCGAAGACTTGGACCCGGTCATTCCAGGTGTCCATCACCAGAAGCTTGGTAACGGATCCGGCGACCAGGATTTCGAGATGGGTTGGGTTGTTGAACTGCGTGGGTCCTGAGCCGGATTTGCCGAACGTCTGCAAGAGCGTGCCGTTCGAGGCGAACTCCAGCAGTGCGTTACGGGGCGAGTCGGCCACCCAGATGTTGCCGTTGGCCGCGACCGCCACGCCTTCCGGCCGATGTAGCACGGTCGAGCCGAACGAGTCGATCACCGTGCCGTCGGCGGCATTGAGCCGCACCACCTTGGCGTGAAGCGAATCAGCGACGTACACCACGCTGCCGACGACGGTCACGTCTTTGGGGAAGCTAAAGCCCGTCGCCGTCCACACGGTGGAAGCGGTGGCGGGGTCCCACATCTGGATCCGGTTGTTTGTGGTGTCCGCCACGACCAGATCAGCACCGGACGAAGCGATGCCGTAGGGCCAGTGGAGCTGGTTGGCCCCGGTGCCCACCGTGCCCATCGTCCGGCCGGTCGGGCTCCCCGTCCGGCTGAACTCGGTCAGCCGGTTGTTCTTGGTGTCCGCCACCCATACCGTGTTTGTCGCGGCGTTGATGGTCAGATCGCGCGGCCAGTTGAAGCCGGGATTGCCGTCCCCGAAGCCCCGGGTCCCCCAGGTGAACTGCAATGCGCCGGTCGAGGGATCGAAGGTCTGTACCCGCTGGTTGTCGGTGTCCGCTACGTAGATGTTGGTGCCGTCGGCCTCCAAGCCGTAGGGCTCGTTGAAGGCGCCGGTCGCCGGTGCTGTGCCCCCGAACGTGCCGTCAAGCACTCCGGCCGAGTTGTAGCGCTGTACTACATAGCTCCAGAGATCCGCCCCGTAGACCTCCGGGTTCGCACCGGAGCCGACCGCCACGCGTCGCAAGCCGAACTGACCGGCGCCGATGATGGCCTGGAAGGCGCCCGAACCGTCGAACTTCTGGATGCGTGAGTTCTGGCTGTCGGCCACGTATACATGTCCGGCCGAGTCGAGGGCGACTCCGTAGGGCCGGTTGAACTGGCCGTTGCCCGTTCCTCTTGATCCCCACGCCAATAGAAAGGTGCGGTTGTGATCGAACTTCTGGATGCGGTCATTGGCATAGTCAGCCACATAGATGTTGCCCGCCGCATCAGTGGCCGCGTCGCGAGGTGCATTGAACTGGCCGTTGGCAGTGCCGACCGCCGTGGTCAACGACCACAGCAGGGTCCCGCTCGGGTTGAAGGCCCGGATACCGTTGGCCTGGTCATCGCTGACCAGCACGATGGGGTTGGCTCCGTCCGTTCCGACCGTGATGCCGATGGCGGAGATGAACCGGTAAGACCACACCGCCGACACCGTGCCGTCGGCCGCGCTCAGGACCTGGACCCGGTTGTTGCCCAGGTCGGCGACGTAGAGCTTGCCGGCGGAGTAGGAGATGTCGCGGGGCTGGGTAAAACGACCCGGCTGCTTCGGGTTCGTCCCTCTGCTCCCCACCCGCCAAAGCTGTGTTCCCGATGAGTTGTAGGCCGCTATTTGGTCATTGGCGGTGTCGGCGACGTACGCGTTGCCGCTGGGATCGACGTCCACGCCTGACGGGTACATCGAGGCGTGGCCGACGCCACCAGACGCGCCGATGGTCTGCAGATAGGCCGGCGGGGTCGGGCTGGCCGACGCAGGCACCCCGCTACCCACAACAAGGGGGGAAAGGGCGCCGGCCAGACCCACCGCCGACAAAATTGTCGTAGCTCTGCTCAAGCGCGACCGCTTCCCGGTCGATCGGAACAGCATCGAACCAGAAACCGGGCCCCGGCGGCGGGCCGGAGGCGGGATGGGCGCGGCCCAAATGCCGCCGTGGCCATCCGTCGTGGGTTCCTGATTGTTCATCGTGGTGCGGTCCCCTCCGTGAAGGATGCAGCTTCTCGGCCCCCGCCGCCCCCAAGAGTGGAGGGACTTACCGCGGATGTCAAACACTCTCTGTGACCGAAGTCTGCCACAGTACGTAACTGAATTGAAAGGAGTTGGGGGATTTTCACCCCATTGCCAGCCCGCCCAGCCTGGCGCACCCGAGTTTCCGTGCCATCCTCTACTACCCGGAGACGGAATGTGTAACCGGCTACCCCGACCGGAATGGCGTTGACGTGAAGCAGTCTCGAGTGCAGTACGAATTGGGCAGAATTCGCCGGCATTGGGAATGGGGCCGGGCCGACGGCTTCGGCCGGCTCATCGAGGAAGACGACCTCAACCCCGTCCGCAAGGCGTCGATCGCCCTGGCCAAGTGGCAGTGGCGTCGAGCCCAGGGGGCGAGCGCCGGCGGGGCCGCCGCCGTGCACCTGCTCGGCGTCCAGCGCTCAGGCACGAACATGCTCGTCCGCGGCCTCGAAGCGTCGCCCGAGTTCGACGTCCGCAACGAGAACGACCGCCAGGCCTTCCGCCGGTTCCGGCTCAGGACCGACATGGTCGTCCCGCTGGTCAGGGCCAGCCGTCACCGCTACGTCTTGTTCAAACCGCTGTGCGACTCCCATCAAGCCAATCTGCTGCTCGACGAGCTCAGCACGTCCGTGCCCGCCCGGGCCATCTGGGCGTACCGGGGTGTGGATGGCCGGGCTCGCTCGGCCGTGGCCAAGTTCGGCACGACCAATCTCGACGTCCTCGCCCAGATCGCCGACGGTCGGGGCGACGATCTCTGGGAGGCGCAGGGGCTGTCGGCCGAGAGCCGCGACCTGATTGCCAGCTTCTCGTACGATGATATGACGCCGCACTCCGCCGCCGCCCTGTTCTGGCTGGTCCGCAACGCGCTGTACTTCGAGCTCGGGCTGGACCGTCGCGACGACGTGGCGCTGGCGTCCTACGACGCCCTGGTCTCTGACCCGGAACCAGCCATGCGGGCTCTGTGCGACTTCCTGACCTTCCCCTACCATCCACGGCTCGTCGCCCATATCGATACCCGGTCGCACGCCAAACGACCGCCGCTGGAGCTGGATCCCGAGATCCGGCGCCGCTGCGACGACATGGCCGAGCGGCTTGACGCCGCTCGGTCGGAGAAGTTGGGGGGCCGGTCGGGCCCGTGACCATGGGGACCGACGAGTCGGACATCCTGCCGCCTGTGCCGCCTGCCGGCCGGGAGCGAGGCGGTCCGGGCCAGCTGATTCGCAACACCGGGGTGACGAGCATCGCCGCCGGCGCTGGAGTGCTGTCCGGGCTCCTCTTAGACGTCTCCATCGCCGCTGGCTTCGGTGCCGGACGCTCGACAGACGCCTTTTTTGTAGCCGCCCGACTCCCCATCGGGATCGCTTCGGTCCTGATGGCCGGGGCCAACCAGGCCCTGGTACCCACCATCTCCACCTGGCTGGTGACCAAAGGCGAGCGAGAGACGGCGCGGTTGGTATCCCTGCTGCTGACGGCCACCCTGTTGTTCGGCGGACTTCTCGCTGCTCTGGTCGGCGTCATCGCCTGGCCGCTGATGCGCATCACCGCTCCCGGCTTGTCCGCCTCGTCCGTCGATCTGGCCGCCTCGCTGGCCCGGATCATGTTTCTCGTAGTTCCGTTGGTCGCCGGCGCCGAAGTGCTCCGGGCCTACCTCAATGCCCGTCAGGCCTTCGCCGCCCCGGCGGCCATGAACGTGGTTATGAACGGTCTTGCCGCCCTGATCATCCTCGGCGCCTCGCATCAACACATGGCCAATGTGGCCTGGGCCTATGCCATCGGCGCGGGCGCTCAACTCATCTTCATGCTCGTCATGTCGTACCGCAAGGGCTTGCGGTACAAGGCCAGCCTGGCGTTCAAGGACCCCGACATCACCGCCGCCGGGAGGCTGTGCGGGCGACCTCTGGTGGCTTCGGGCCTGAATCCGTTGGCCCGGGTGATCGAGCAACTCTTCGTGTCGTTCCTCCCGAGAGGCTCGATCACGATCCTGAACTACGCCTACCGGCTCATCTCCGCGATAGGCGGCACTGTCTTCTTCCGGTCCGTGATGGTGGTCTTGCTCCCTCGGATGACCAAGGCGTCGACCCGGGACGACGAGCAGGCGGTCGCCCGCCTCACGAACTCGGGCGTTCGCATCATGCTCGGCCTCGCCATCCCGCTCACCGCCTTCATGGCCGTGCTGGCCAAACCGGGGGCGCTGATCGTCTTCCACCGGGGCAAGTTCTCGCGGGCCGATGCAGCCCTCCTGGGGATCGTCCTTGCCATCTACTCGCTGAACCTGGTCGGCGCCGCCCTGCAGCGGGCTCTCCTGGCACCGTTCTACGGGCGGCTCGATATGCGCACGCCACTTCGAAACAGCGTGTACGGCGTCATCGCCAATCTCGTGCTTCTTCCGCTTTGTGTGCTGCCATTCTCACGAGGGGACAGCAAAGCCATGTACGGCGTCGCGGTGGCCTTCTCGCTGGCGCAGTACGTCAACGTCGCCCACGCGTGGTACCGGCTGAGAGCGATCATGCCCAAGCCGATGGCCGGCACCACCCTCACCACCGTCCGTCTGACGTCCGCCTCCGTAGTGGCCGCCATAAACATGCTGATCGGAGCCCGTCTCGTAAACCTCGACGCCCCCCAGGTCACCCGCGTCGGTTTGCTCGTCCGCACCTCCTTCGTCGGTCTGATCGGCGCCGGGGTACTCGCGCTGAGCTTCGCCGCCTTCGGCGGATCGGACTCTGACCAGGTTCTTGACGCCATCTTTCACCGCGGCCGGCCCTCACCTCGCGCCGCCGCCGTCCGATAGTGCCTGTGATGCTTGGACGGCACTTCTGAACGCGAACTGCCCTCCCGAGGGTTGGAGCCCGGGTCACGTGCTCTACCATGAGCGGGACGGCGCCCGCCCAGGCCCGAGGCTTTTGGAGGTTCGGTTTCTATGAACGCGATCACCCGGGACGTCAAGTCGTCCGGCTGGGATTCGCCCCTGGCTCCCGTCGCCCTGATGGTGCTGGCGGTCGTCCTGGCTGCCGCCATCGGCATCCTGTTGAGTGGTCTCGGCACGGGTGCCGCCCTGATACTGCCCGTGGCTGCGGTCGGCGCCATCGTGCTTGGCGTCATGGCGCTGGTTCGCTTCGAGTTGTTCGTCGCAGCGGTGCTGGTGATCCGTTCCGCCCTCGACTCGACCAAGCTGAGCTCCAGCAACGCCAACGCCACCAAGGGTGCCCCATCGGGACTTGACCCCGCCGCCGCCCTGGCGGTGTTGTTCATGGTGGCGGCCCTCATCTATTACGCCGCCGAGCGGCGCTCCGGGCACGCCGTGCAACAGTCCCGCTCGCCGCTGCGCATCCCGATGTTGGCTTTTCTTGGCGCCGGGATCATCAGTGTGCTCGGATCAACCGACCCGCAGACGAGCGGGTTGGAGGTACTCCGGGTCTCAGCGGTGGTCGTCATGGTGATCGTCTTGGAGCGGCTCCTGGTCAAGGAGCACAACTTGCGCCGCCTCATGGGTGCGGCGTTTGTGTCCGCGGTCATCCCCATGCTGTACGCCGCCGTTCAGGCCTTGAAGGGCAGCGGTCAGTCCATCGGTGGCTTCAGTCGCATCCAGGGGACGTTCCTTCACCCCAACCCTTTCTCTATCTATCTGACGTTCATCATCGTGATGGGCACCGCTCTCTTTCCACACATCTCCGCCAAGCTCCAGATGCCGATGTTGCTGTTGCTCGGCGGGTGCTCGTTTGCGCTGCTTCTCACGTACACGCGGTCGTCGTACATCGCCACCTTCGTCGGTGTGTTCCTGGTCGGTCTCTTTCAAAGCAAGCGACTTGTGGGCGCCCTGCTGATCGGCGTCCTGGTCATCGCCGTGGCGGTGCCATCGGTCAGCGCCCGATTCAAGGATCTCCAAAAGTCCCAGCGGTTCTCCGGAGCAGCCGGTAACTCCCTGGTCTGGCGCTTCAGCTACTGGCAGCAGGTGGCATCTCTGGCCAACGCCACTCCCGTAACGGGCATCGGACTGAAGATGATCGAGCAACGGACCGACGACGCCAAGAACGCGCACAACGACTTCCTGCGGGTGTACGTGGAGACGGGCTTGGTCGGCCTCACCGCATACATCTCGATGCTCATCGGCCTCGCCATGATCGCTCGCCGGGCCATGAAGAAGGCCAGAGCCGGCTTCCACCGCGGCGTCGCGGTCGGCTTTACCGCCTGTTATATGGCGTTCGTCCTGCTGAGTGTGGTCTCCAACGTGATCTCCCAGGTGGTCATCCTTTGGTACTTCTTCACGTTCGCGGTCGCCGCGTTCGCGGTCTCCCGATACGGGGAGAAGTCTCAGAAGGCTGCTGAGCTCGGAGCGGCGGCGCCGGCACCCGCATGAGAATTCTGCACGTCAACAAGTTCAACTATCGCCGAGGCGGCGCCGAGGCGTACATGGAAGACCTGGCCGAGCTGCAGGAACGGAGTGGCCACCAGGTCGAGTTCTTCGCCATGGAACACCCCGACAACCGGCCCAGCACGTTCAGCCAGTATTTCCCGAGCCTGGTCGACTTCGACCCGGCGCCACCAGGCCTGGCCGGCAAGGCGCGTGGCGTCGGACGGATGGTGTGGTCCACGTCAGCCGAGCGCGGCATGGCGCGCGTGGTGGAAGCCTTCGAGCCCGACATCGTCCACCTGCACAACATCTACCATCAGCTTTCACCGTCGATCCTACGCCCCCTTGCCTCGAGGCACGTACCGGCGGTCATCACGCTTCACGACTACAAGCTGGCCTGCCCGACCCACAACTTTCTGTCGCACGGCCAGGTGTGTGAAGCCTGCCTGGGCGGGCACTTCCACCATGCCGTGACCAAGCGCTGCCAGAACGGCTCCGTCACGGCCAGCTTGGCCGCCGCCGTCGAGCTGGCGATCCACACCATCACCAAGGCCTACAGCCCAATCCAAGTGTTCATCTGCCCGAGCCAATTCATGCTCACCAAGATGGCGGAGGCGGGGGTGTATCCCGATCGGCTCCGGCGGTTGAGCCACTTCATCGACGTGAACCAGATTCCACTTGGCGCGGCGCCCCGACAGGGCGTCTTTTACGCGGGCCGGTTGTCCGAGGAGAAGGGCGTGGACGTGCTCATTCGGGCCGCCGGCCTCCTGGGCAGCGATGTCGAGGTGGATATCGCCGGTGACGGACCGGAGATGGGCGAACTACGAGCACTGGCTGAGGCCTGTGCTCCTGGCCGAGTGCGCTTCCACGGCCGGGTCACGCGCGGACAGGTCCATGAACATATGCGGCGGGCGGCCGTCGTCGTGCTGCCGTCTCGTTGTTATGAGAATCAGCCAATCGCCGTTCTCGAGGCCTTCGCCGTCGGCACGCCGGTCGTAGGTGCCCGCCTCGGCGGGGTACCGGAACTGATCGAGCCCGGAGTGACCGGTGACCTGGCTCCGCCGGACGATCCCCAGGGCTTTGCCCGGGCCATTCAGGGCCTGATCGATCAACCTGAGAGAGCCGCGGTCATGGGTAAGCAGGCCCGGGCGTACGTCGAGGCCGAGTTCTCCCCGTCCGTTCACCTCGAGCGCCTCGATGGGCTCTATGCCGAGGCAGCCACGGTGGTGTCGGTGACCTCATGAGAAATCCGGACGGAAGCCTGCGGATCGCCATGATCGGCCAGCGCGGCCTGCCGGCGACCTTCGGCGGCATCGAACACCATGTCGAGGAGTTGGGCCGCCGGCTGGTCGAACGCGGCCACCACGTCACCGTGTTCTGCCGAACGAACTATGTCGAGGAGCGACCCGCACATCTCCACGGCATTGACCTGCGCTACCTCCCGACCGTAGGCACCAAGCACCTCGACGCTGTCTTGCACAGCGCCTTGTCGACCGCGGCCGCTCTGCCTGGGCGCTTCGATGTCATCCATTACCACGCGTTGGGTCCTGGCGTCTGGGCGCCCGTGCCCCGCTGGCTATCTCAAGCGAAGGTGGCACTCACCGTCCACGGTCTCGACCACGAGCGAGCCAAGTGGGGGTCGCGCTCGAAGGCGGCGCTGCGGATGGCGGCATGGATGAGCGCACGTGTTCCTGACACGACCATTGTGGTCGCACGCCACCTGGTCGACCACTATGCCAAGGAGTACAACCGCGCCACGCTGTACATCCCCAACGGGGTCGCCGAGCCAACGTGGCGCCCTCCGAAGGAGATGACTGAACGCTTCGGACTCGAACGCGGCGAGTACTTCCTGTTCCTCGGCCGGCTGGTTCCCGAGAAAGCGCCTGACCTGCTCATCCGGGCCTTTCGTCGGATGGCGGGAGATCGCCGGCTGGTGATCGCCGGCGGATCGAGTTTCACAGGGGGCTACGTGGACGAGCTGCACCAACTCGGAGCCGAAGACCCCCGGGTCCTGTTCACCGGCTACGTGTACGGCGAACTTCTCGACGAGTTGTACAGCAACGCCTCCGCCTTTGTCCTTCCGTCCCTTCTGGAGGGCCTGCCCCTGACGTTGCTGGAAGCCGCGTCCTACGGGACGCCGGTCGTCGCCAGCGCCATCCCTCCCCACCTCGAGGTCCTCGGCCGTTCCGGGCCTGGCCGCCGGATGTTCACGCCCGGCGACGAAGACGGACTGCTGCAGGCGCTCGAGCAGATCGTCGCCGATCCCGGTGGGGAGCGCGTGGCGGCGCAAGTGGTGCGTAAAGAGGTCCTGGAGGCCTACCGTTGGGAAGACGTGGTGGCGGCGACCGAGGACGCCTATCTCCACATGCTGAAGTGAGCTGACCTCGACAAATACGGATTTTTGGCACGGACGGTACCCGGCGGGTAGTTGCGCAGGGTACCCTAAAGACGACAGCGCGCCGGACGATAGCTCAATTGGTCGCCGAGCACCCGCTACCCAAGCAACGACTGTCCATACCGACTGTGTGGAACCCAGAGGACGAGGAGATCAGCTGTGGAGATCAAGGACTACCTGAAAGCCCTGGGACAGCGGGCCTGGGTGGTTATACTCGTGCCCTTGCTGGCGGGTGCCCTCGCGTTGGGCTACCAGTTGGGTCAGCCCGCGTCGTACTCCTCGACCGTGACCGTGGTCTCCCATCCGGCCAGCGCCGCCGCCGGCTCGGTGATTCAGTACATCACCAGCTTCCAGGCAGCCATGTCGTCCGACACCATCATCAATCAGGTTGGTCAGCAGGCCGGCATCAGTTCGGGTGCGGTGCGCAGCGGATTGTCGTCGCAGCCGAGCGGTGTGAACAGCATCATCCTGAAAGTCAGCTTCACGAGCACCAACCGATCCAAGGTGGCCAAGGTCCCTGACCTGGCCGCCCGCGACACCCTCGATCTGCTGGCCCGCCCGTCGGTCACGTCGGCCCAGGCCACCCTCGACGCCGACCAGGCCGAGTACGGCCGGGCTAAGGCGGCCGCGGACCGATTCACGGCACAAACCGGTTTCCTGGTGCCGCTGGAGACCTACCGCCAGGAACTGGCCTACGTTTCCCAGCTTCAGGTGGCGTACGACGGCGCTCGGCTTACGGGCGCACCGTCGGCACCCGGGTTCCTCGCCCTCATCACTGCCGAGAAGCCGAGGGTCGATTCGCTCGGAACTCTCGTGAACCAGTGGTCACGGTATAACGACATCGAGATTCGCGACGCCACCGCCGTGGCGAATGCGCAAACCAGGCTGTCCGAAGCCCAGGCTCAGCTCGTCGTCGTGCAAGCGCCCGACTCCGTGGCCGCCGGCGACACCACCAAGCTCTCGCCGTTGCCTACGATCATCAAGCTCGTCGGTCCGGTCGTCGTCGTCGCTCTGGTTCTGGCCATCGGCGTGATCGTCCTCCTGGAGACGATGCGAGCCCGCCGGCGCCGACCCGACGAGGAGACGACCGAGCTTCATGACATTGGCCGCGCCGGTCAGGGCGGCCAACGGTCGTCGGGCTCCCGCGGCGCCTGAGGGTGACTGGCCAGACCGGGGGGTCGAGGACCGGTCCCGTCTTCCTGGTGGGGCCGGCCCGTTCCGGCACAAGCCTGCTTTACAAGGCCCTGTGTCTCCATCCTGATGCCGGCTACATCTCCAATTGGGTAAGGAGCGTGCCGCGTCTGCCTGCGTTGGCCATGCTCAACCGGATACCGCGCCGTCTTCCGTCTGCGCGTCGATCGGTGTGGTTCGGAAGCGATTCCAATGCCTATGTCTACGGGGTCAAGCGCTCGCAGCTCGAGCGTCTCTTCCCCATGCCCGTGGAGGGTGAGCCGCTGTTCACTCACTGCGGGTTGGTCCAGTACGACTGGGAACGCGAGGCGCCCCCGAGCGCGCAGCAGCGTGCCTTGCGCCGAGCCTTCGCCTCGATACGGCGGAGCTCAGGCGCCGCCGTCGTGATCAACAAGCGCATCGCCAACAATCGGCGGATCCCGCAGCTCCTCGCCGCCTTTCCGGACGCTCGGTTTGTCAGCATCGTGCGCGATGGGAGGGCCGTCGCCTATTCGCTGTCGCGGGTCGATTGGTGGGAGGACGACATCGTGTGGTGGTACGGCGGGACGCCTCGCCGTTGGCGCAAGGAGGGCAGCGACCCCTGGGAGATCTGCGCCCGCAACTGGGTCGAGGAACTGGCCGAGATCGAGCGGGGACTGAGCGGGGTGCCGAACGCCCAAAAGCTGGAGATCACCTACGAGGGCTTTGTGGCCGATCCGGTAGACGTCCTGGGAGAGGTGGCGGTGTTTGCCGGACTACGGCCGACCCGAGGGGGCTGGCAACAAGGCCTGTCCCAGCTGAGTTTTCCTGACCGCAACGAAGCGTGGGCGCGGCGCATGGATCCCGACGTGATCGCCCGGGTCGAAGCCATTCAACGCCCCGTCCTCAACCGGTACGGCTACGCCACGACCACTCCTGTCGAAGGCTGACGATGTTCGTCTTCGTGATCGGCACCGGCCGCTGCGGGTCGTCCCTCCTCCACGAGGTGATCGCCCGGCACACCGACGTGGGCTTCGTTTCCAACGTGGATGATCGGCTCGGCGGGCTCGACCTGTCCGGCCGGTGGAACAGCACCATCTTCCATCGTGTACCAAACCGCTTTACCGAAAAGGGCCGCGTCCGCTATGCGCCCTCGGAGGGCTACAACGTGCTCGACCGCCAGGTGGCACCCATCCTGTCGACACCGTCGCGAGACCTGGTGGCTGAGGACGTGACCCCGTGGTTGGAGAAGCGCCTCCGCCAGTTCTTCGAGCGACGGGCCGAGGCCCAGGGCCATCCCGTGTTCCTGCACAAGTTCACCGGGTGGCCCCGCTCGGGTTTCCTTCATGCCGTCTTCCCCGAGGCCCGCTTCATCAACGTCATTCGAGATGGGCGGGCGGTAGCCAACTCGTGGCTGCAGATGCCTTGGTGGCCCGGCTACCAGGGCCCGGAAGGGTGGAGCTTCGGCCCGCTGAATGACCGCCGCCGCCGTACGTGGGAAGAGGCGGGTCGGTCGTGGGTGGTTCTGGCCGGGCTGGGCTGGGACATCCTCATGGATGCCTTCGATGCGGCCCGCGACCTGGTTCCCTCCGACCAGTGGCTCGATGTGCGCTATGAGGATGTCCTGACCGATCCCCGCCAGCAGGTGAAAGGGATGCTCGACTTCGCAGGACTCGAGTGGACCCCCGCCTTCGAGAATGCCTTCAGTCGCTATTCGTTTGGGTCCGGCCGCAGCGACGCGTACCGCCGGGATCTCGGCCCGGCTGCGCTGGCCTCACTCGAGCCCGTGATCGCGTCTCATCTGCGCCGGCACGGCTACCCGCTGGACGCTTAGCCCGCCACCGCGGCGAGGGCGCTGTCGATCTTGCCGACGTCGGCTTGGGCCGCGCTCAATTGGGTCTTGGCGCTGGCCAGGACGCTTTGGTCGGCCGTGATCTCCGCGAGCTGGGCGCTGGTGAGGGAGGGCACCGACGCCAGGAGCCCGTCCGCCTGGGACGCGGCCTGCCCGGCCTGCGCTTTCAGGTCGTTGAGGCTGTTCTGCGGATCAGCCACCGGCTTGCCCCGATTGGCGGCGTCATCGATCTTTGTCTGAAGGCCCGGCGCCTGCTGGAACAGGATGTCGGTGGCGCGCCGTATGCCGTCCGCAGCGACAATGAGGATCACCTTCGGCACTATTACGGTGCCTACGGTGGTGAAGTCAACGAGATGACTCGCCTCCTGGCGCATGAGTGCGACGTTTTGCTCCGCACTGATCGTGAGCTTCAGCGAGGTCAGTCCTTGCACCGCCCCGGATATCTCCGCCCGCTCCGTGGCCAAGGCGGCCGCGCTGAGGTGCGTGACCGTGTTGAGCTGGGTGCTGACCTGGTTCAGGGCGGTGAGCTTGGTCGTGATGGCCTGTACCTCCCGGATGCGGAGCGCGTTGATCGGGCTGTGGTCAATCTGGGTCTGCGAAGGATTGTTGGCGTCCAAGGCTCCACTGGCCAGACAAGAAAGACACGGGAGCTGCGTGACGGTCGTCGTCGGCCCGGTCGAGGCGGCCGTGGTTGTCGTGTCATGGGGAGCCGCGGCCAACGCCACTACCTTGTTCGAGCAGCCGGCCGTGGCGGCCACCAGGCCCACGAGCGCGACGACCATCCCGTGGCGGAGTCCCCCGCACGTGTCCCGTCCCTGTCCCCGTCGAGGTATGTACCGCACGACATTTCACCACTTTCCGTGTTATTGATGCTCAGGGTACCAGGCACTTCTCGATCTGTCACCGCTTTACGTGGTAAAATTTACCCGGAGGAATTGGCCCGCAGCTTGGCCAGGATAGATGGCAATTGGGGCGTTGCTTGCAACAACATGGCGGGCGTCAACTCCACGGCATTGGCCCCCCGGTCCGCCGCCCACGACAGCGTCATGGCCAAGTCGCCGATCCGGGCCGGGCCCGCCGTCTGGAACGAGATCGGTGGGCCCATCCGGGCCATGGCGTCGTACAACTGGCCGTAGCCACCACCGAGCGGCGGCCAGCGGATGGAGTTGTTCTCGAGGACGCACCGGGCACCGAGGACCTGGCGGCAATACTGCATGTAGCGAATCGTGGTGTCCGTGTCCGCTCGCGACCCCGTCAGGTGCTGATACGGGTTGACGGCCAGACCGGTGCGGGTGTGGCGCCAGATTTGGTGAGCGTCGATCTGCTCGTGCTGGCAGCGGTCATCGACGTTTTCGTCGAAGCCGGCGGCCAGCAGACCGGACACCGTGGCCGGGTCACTCACCTGGCGGATCATGGGCTCGGTGAACACGGTCGTGCATCGCGACGCGGTCACCTCCCGGACCTCCGCGACGGAGTCGTACTTGGCGGCCAGCTTGCTCTGCAGCGCGACGTACGCCTGTCCAAATGGCGCCGTCCAGAACCGGCCGACCGTGCCGCCCACGCCGTCCTGCGGGGACGTCACCGCGACCGGCGGGCCGCCGAGGTGCTTGGCCCAGTCCGGGGCGTTGACCCCGGCCTGGACCCGGGCCCGGATACCGAGTGACACGCCGTGCGACTGGTTGAGCTGGCGAATTTGGGCAATCGCCTTGTCGAGCGGATTGTCGGCCGCGATCGGACCGCCCTGCACCGGCTGCAGGTCCCGCCAGCCCACGCTGAAGGCCACGCCGCCGAGGTACGGCAGATCGGTCGCCGCCGGGAGCTGGTTGATCTCGACGATGCCTTGCAGCACGGGTTTGAGCACCGCCGGTGCCGCCGCGGCCGATGTCGTGGCCTGACTGGCTCCGGTTCGAGGGTGGCTCCCACTGCAACCACCGATGACGACGGTGGCGGCTAAGAGCACGGGCGCGAGACGAGCAGCGGATGCGTTTCTCCACGTCCCCATTCGGGACCATGGTACGGGGAAAACCCGCCGCCAGGGGCCGGGACGACGAAAGGGGCGGGGACGGCGTCCGGACCCAGGGCGGATCAACCGCATAATTCGCCGCCCGCCGTACTGACTCCTGCGCGGCTCT
>CAXMLU010000454.1:0-1604 GCA_964194255.1 uncultured bacterium | reverse complement strand
GGGGGCCGGGGAGAGTTTTATAGAAGAGAGGCCCTAAACGGAGCCACACCACCGGATAATTGCCTCACCCGGGCCCCGCCTGCAGAATCACCTGGTCAGCGCCCCGAAACCGAGTTTTCGGCACCCACAGGTGTCAACGTCGGCGCCACCGGCGCGGCGGCGGAGCAGTGCCAGGCGGCGGGAGGAGCTCGGGGGCGACGGATCGGAGCGTGTCGAGCACCGTGGCCGCCGAGGGATTGACGAGGGCGCGTCCGGCGATGACGACGGTGGGTACCGTCTCGTTGCCGTGGGCGACCAAGCGCACGACGGCGGCCGCGGTGCGGTCGTCCCAGATGTTGACCTCCGGGATCGTCGCCCCGGCCTTGCGGAGCCGTCGGCGCAGGGCGGCGCAGTACCCGCATCCCGGACGCCAGTACAGGATCGCGTCGGGCGACGTTGCCGGCTCCATGGCGATGGAACCCGCTGGCGTGCCGCTCGCTTCCCCGAGCAGCACCTGAGGGTCATCCGGCGATGATGGGGCTGGCGGGGCGGAACGCGGCCCACGCGAACCAGAAGGTGTCGACGTGGGCGACGGGGGTGAGGGTGCGCCCGGCGAGCGGTCCGGTGATGCCTCGGCCGAGGACGTCCCAGGTGGTCTTGGTCTCGTGGTCTTGGAAGCCGTCGGGTGCGGGGTCGAAGTGGAGGTGTTGGCCGTCGAGGACGGGGACGAAGGCGCCGGTGGCGCCCAGGTCGGGGCCGCCGTCGACGGTGTCTGCCGACAGGGCCGACGCGGTGCCAGGCTTGTCCCACACCACCACGGGCGCTCCGGCCAGGGTGATCTCGATCGTGCCGCGGCTCCGCAGCCCGTCGAGCACGACGCCGACGGTGTCGCCGTTGCGCTCGAGTCCGACAATGCGGGTCATGGCCGGGTAGCGGCCGTCGGCTTTGCCGGAGAACAGGAACGGGGAGCGATGGATGTCGTCGTAGCCGGGGTAGGGGTTGTGGCCGTAGTCGCTAGGGTGGCCGGTGTCGCGACTGAGCACCCAGCCCTGGGGGTGGCCGCGGCGCCAGTCGGCCCACGAGACGGTGGCCACCGGGTAGGCACGCAGCTGGGTGCCGGTGAGGAAGCCGGCGACGGCCTGGCCGAGGAACTGGACCCACAGCGAGCGAGTCTGGCGGTCGTAGGCGACGAGGTCGGAGTTGTAGAGCTTGCCGGAGGTGCCGAAGTCCAAGATGCGGCCGGCGGCGCGTCGGTCATAGGCGATGGCGGTGTTGCACAACGGGCAGTACGTGACGGCCACGGGTACCCCGCCGAGGGTGTCATTGACGATCTCGTGCCAGATGAGGATCTGCACCGGATAGGCCCGGTTCTCGCCGTTGACGGCGGCGGCCAGGACAGGCTCGTTCGGTTTCAGCCAGCTGATCTGATCGGCGCGTTGGAAGTGGGGGTGGTCGATGGCCGGGATGCCGTCGGGCGGTGGGCCGCCGGAGCGGATGTCGGCCGGGTCGATGAGCGGTTTGGGCAGCCCGGCGCCGGCGGGGTCGTCGAGCGCGGAGGGGACATGCTCGACCGGGCTCGGGGTCAGCTCGGCCAGGGCGACGCTTGACGCCGGCGCCGGCGCCGG
>CAXMLU010000453.1:0-3615 GCA_964194255.1 uncultured bacterium | reverse complement strand
GGCCCGGCACGCTCTCGATCACTGACGCGGCGACGTCGCCGACGAGCCGCGCTCCGGCGAAGGCCAAGACGTAGCCGAGCTGGTGGTCGCGCCAGCGTTGAGCCTCGACACCACCCGGGAAGGTGAGTGACGACACGGCGATCTGGAAGCCACTACCTCGGCGGCGCAGAACGAGCTGCTGCGCCACCGACCATTCGCTCTGCGCAGCCACGTGGAGTTTGGGCGAGAACCAGGAGGGACTGCCGCCGTCGGACAGCGAGATTGAACCGCTCCCGGTCCGCCCCTCCTCGGGCGCGGCGATGACCAACCCGCGTCCGTCAACAACCAGGTACTGCTCGAACATCGGCACTACCGCGCCGGCCAACGTCATTTGGAAGCGACGTTCGAGTCCCTCTTCTCCGAGCACGACGGCGCGGCCGAACGACAGCTCCTGGTAGCCGGGAGTTCGAGCGGCGCGAACAGCCAGCACCCGTTGAGCCAGATCGTCGATTCCGATGCCGGGGGCGGGTTCATCCCGTGCCCGGATGGTGAGCGGCGCCCCAGCAATGTGGTCAACGACCACCTGCGCGGTGCAGTCACATCCGGCCGGCCACAGCGCCGGCTCGAGCGAAAGCGCGAGGAACGACCCGGTTAGGGCCGCGACCGCAGTCGGGCCGGGGCCGGCGGTGGGTGCACCCGTGGCGGCCGACAGGACCACCGTCTCGGCGGGCTGGCTCACCACGCGTGGTGCCATCCGCCATCCGGCCGCGCCCACGGCCACCACTGATTTCGGGTTGTCCTGCACCGACGGTTGTATCCCCAGACGCCGCCAGATGGTGTCGGCGACCAGCGGGATCCGGCTCGACCCGCCGACGAGGTACGTCCCGTGCAGTTCTCCAGGTGACAAGCCGGCGTCGGAAATGGCCGCGGCGAGGGTGTCGACGGTAGCGTCGACGGTAAGGGCGATGAGCTGCTCCAGTTCGGCCCGGGTCAGCTGGACCTCCCGCTCGAAGCGGGGGACCCACAACTGACAGGCGGAGACCTCGCTCAGAGTCTCCTTAGCCCGCTGCACCTCGGCCCGGAAGGCGGACGCGTCACGTCGTGCGCCGACGTCGGTGGGAGTACGCAGTGCCCGCCAGGCATCGGGGTTGTCGTCGGCCAAGATCTGGCCGAGGTGCTCGATGATGCTCTCGTCGATGTCCTCCCCACCCAACGGGTCCCGGCCGGTCGGCGGACCGGCGACCTCGAAGCCGGTCTCTGTGCGCAACAGCACGGCGGCATCGAACGTGCCGCCGCCGAAGTCGTATACGGCGATGTGGCTCCCGGGCGCGGTCGCTTCGAGGGCGATGCGCGCCGCGGCCGCTACCGGTTCGGCCACGAAAATCGCCGGCGGCAGAGCTGCCTTCTCGACAGCCTCGTGAAGAATGGCCAGTCGCGTCTCCCCCCAACCGGCGGGGTGAGTAAGGCGAAGTTCGGCGGGCGGTCGCTCGCCTTGTTGGCGGCAGGCCTCGGTATAAACACGTCGGAGAACGGCGGCGACGAGATCGGTGACGGCCACGAGCCGATCACCGAGGAACAGCTCGCCCTGCCCGAGCGACCGCTTTGGGGTGGGCTCGTAGCGTTCAGGGGCGAATACCGCCTGATGCTGGGCGGCCGTGCCTACGAGGAGTTCGCCGTCTGGAGTCAGGAACACAGCCGACGGAATTCGGGCGCTGCCGTTCGACTCGATGTCGACGACCGAGACATTCCCGTCTCGCGCCGCGGCAGCCACCGTGTAGCTCGTACCGAAGTCGATGCCGAGCCACCATCCGCTCATCGCTGGCCACCTCTCGCCACCGGTGGCGCAGACGGGCTCGGTGGCGAGGCGGACAAGCCGGAGAGCAGCGTGCGGGCCTCGCCCCGGAGGGCCAAGATCTGCTTTAGCCGCTCCTCGAGCTCCCGGCGCGCTTGTTGGCGGCGACCATCTTCGGCTTGGAGCATGGCGCGACCGGCGGCGAGCGCCTCGTTGATCTCCTGCTCCCGTGCGGAAAGAGCGGCGCGAATGCTCTGGCGGATATCCGCACCGATCTCGACCGTTGCTCGCTGAAAGGAGGAGTTCATGATCGTCTGCGCCTGGGCGATCTGGTCGCGCATCCACGAGATGAACTCGTTTAAGAACAGCTGGCGGTCGCGATTGCGAAAGGCTTGGACGGCGAAAAGGGCGCCCAAGCCCAAACCGACGGCGATACCGATCGGCGGCGCGATGAGGGTTGACGCGGTGAGCCCGAGTCCCGATCCCGACGCCAGCGAGGCGAGCGAACGGCCGCTCGAGAAGCTATTGAGTAACGACAGCTTCTCGAAGTGCGAGATCCGGTAGTGGCCAAGGGCCAGGGAGCCGAGCTCTTCTTCCATTGAGTCTTGGCCGAGACCACCGATCTTTTGCTCAAGAGTGGCAGCGTCGTCCATGTCTGTGAGCAGGGAGCGGACCAGCTCGATCAGTCGATCGGATGCGGTCTCGTTTAGCTCACTGGCCAGGGCGGTCAGGTCAGCGATCAGCTCGCCAGGAAGAGTGTCGTAGTCCTTGCGGGCGATGTCCTTGAGCCGTTCCTCATACCTTCGGCGGATCTCGATAGTTCGGCGGGTCACTGCTTCGGATCGGTCGAGGGTAAGGGAACGGATGCCGGTGTCGAGCGTCTGGGGCCAGTCCGCTTTGGCTTGATTGAGCTCGCGGAGCCGTGCCTGCTCCGCTTGCAGTTTGTGCCGCCCCTCCCCATCCGCGGTGCCGACCGATAGCTTCTCCCGGGTCGCGCGCTCAATGCCGGCGAGCGCGCTCAGCCCAGCACGCGTCACATTGGCGTCCCGCAGTACCGCCGCTCGTTCGACGACGACATCGGTGAGCACCCCCTCGAGCTCGTCGAAGCCCGACTCGGAACGCAGATCAGCGGCATCCTGGGGATCGTCGCTGGCGATCCCCCGCAGGGCCAGCGTGCTACTGACCGCCACCACTGGACAGGCCGCGAAGCGAGGCGCCCGCTGGCGCAGTATCGCCAGGTTGTCGTCGCGGATCGTGCGCCAGCCGCGGTAGGTGTCGATCTTGGTCAAGGCGAGGATGACCGTATCTATCCGGGACGAGGCGTTGCGGAGGAACTCCAGCTCGGCGGCCCGCAATTGTGCGCCGGCCTCGATGACGAAGAGCAGAGCGTCGGCGTTGTGCAGGGACTGAAGGGTGAGAGCACCGTGGCCAGAGGCAAGACCCCCGACGCCCGGGGTGTCGACCAGCGTCAGAGTGGCAAGCAGCGGAACGGGAACACCTACAGAAACGGCCCGAACGTTCTCCTCGTTGCCCGGGTTACCGGCGACCGTTGCCAACCGTATGGCCTCGTCCACATCGACGAAAACGCCGTCTGGTGAGCCGTAGCGGAAGAACCTAGCTTCCGGTGGCTCAGCGCCAAAGAACGTGATCGGCGCGGCGGTGGCGACGTCGACGGCGACCGGAGACAACCCGGGGCGGCCGAGCAGGGCGTTGATGAGCGAACTCTTTCCGCGGTTGACCTCGCCCGCTACGTATACGACGGGCTTGCCTTTGGCGGGCGCCTCGAGCAGATTGCCGAGCTGGTTTGCCGACTCGGCCCTGCCACTTGTTCGCAGCAGGCCTTG
>CAXMLU010000452.1:0-3030 GCA_964194255.1 uncultured bacterium | reverse complement strand
GAGCCATGCCAGAGGGAGAAATGTCCGGACAGCGCCGGCATGACAAGTCCGTAATAACCCGCTCACAATCACCCCATACGGCCGCGCCATGCTTGACGTCATGACCAGGTCCGCTCGTTTCGGGGCGGTGCTCGCCGCCTTCGGTGTCCTCGTGGCCGCATCCTGCTCGTCGAGCTCACGATCGTCGACCGCCCCGACGGTCAGCGGTTCGGACGGGATCCACAAGATCAAGCACATCGTCGTGATCATGCAGGAGAACCGGTCTTTCGACACCTACTTCGGGACCTACCCGGGGGCCAACGGGCTGCCCCGAGACGCCAGCGGGGCCTTCACCACCTGTGTCCCCGACCCGGCGGCCGGCGGTTGCGTGCGACCGTTCCACGATGCGGCCAACCTCAACGGGGGCGGTCCGCACAGCCAGAACAACGCCACAGCCGACATCCACGGCGGGAGCATGGACGGCTTTGTCGCCCAGGCCGAGAAAGGCCGGAAGGGATGCCTGGCCACCAACAACCCGGCCTGTTCCGCATCCGGCCCGCCTGATGTCATGGGCTACCACGACGCCAGGGAGATACCCAACTACTGGACGTATGCCAAGGACTTCGTGCTTCAGGACCGCATGTTCGAGCCGAACGCGTCGTGGAGCCTCCCCGAGCACCTCTTCATGGTCTCGGAGTGGTCGGCCCGGTGCTCCACCCCGGGCCAAGCGTCGAGTTGCAAGAACGCCCTGCAGAGCCCGGGGAACCCGCCGGACTTCGGCGGCAACGGCGTCCCGCCCGACTACGCCTGGACCGATCTCACCTACCTCCTCCACCGCAACAGCGTCAGCTGGGGTTACTACGTGGTCAGCGGAACCGAACCGGACTGCCAGAACGACGCCGAAGTCAGTTGCGCGGCGGCCGCCCAGAACGCCAAGACCCCCGGCATCTGGAACCCGCTCCCTTACTTCGACACGGTGCGTCAGGACGGCCAGCTGGCCAACATCCAGACGGTCGCCAACTTTTACAGCGCCGCCAAAGCGGGCACGCTGCCGGCGGTGTCGTGGGTGGTGCCGTCCGGACCGGTGAGCGAGCATCCGCCGGGGCTGGTCTCAGCCGGGCAGGCGTATGTGACCAGCCTGGTCAACGCCGTGATGCAGAGCCCCGACTGGAGCTCGACCGCCATCTTCCTCTCCTGGGACGACTGGGGCGGCTTCTACGATCACGTCGCCCCGCCGACGGTGGATCAGAACGGCTATGGGCTGCGCGTTCCCGGATTGGTGATCAGCCCGTACGCCCGCCAAGGATTCATCGATCATCAGACGCTGAGCTTCGACGCGTACGCCAAGTTCATCGAGGACGACTTCCTGGGTGGGGCTCGTCTCAATCCGGCCACCGACGGCCGTCCTGACCCGCGACCCAGCGTACGGGAGACCGTACCGCTGCTCGGCGATCTGCGGGCCGATTTCAACTTCTCGCAGAAGCCCATCGCGCCCGTGCTGCTTCCGACCCACCCAGCCCCTGGGCCCGCGTCCGGATAGCGACGGCGCGCCACTACCCTTCGGGCATGCCCCCGGTCGCGTTCCGACTGCTTCGGTCGGGCCTGGCGCTGGTGGGCGTGGCCGCGCTGTCGGCGTGTGGCGGGGGTGTCGTCACGGCTCAGCTCAATACTCACGGCGTCCGCGTGAACATCACCTACCGGAAGTCGGGCCAGCTGCCAGGTGAGCTGATTGCCACCTTCACGCCCACCCAAGCCGGCTTCCACCTCTACAGCAAGGATCTCCCCGAGGCCGGCATCAACGGTCTTGGCTTCCCCACCCGGTTACAGGCGGCGCGGGGGATCACGTTCACCGGTCCGCTCACCGCCAACGTCACGCCGATGCCCCTCAACATCCAGACGCTCGGTGTGACGTTGCCCGTCTATCCCGACGGCCCGGTCACCATTACGGCCCCCCTTCAATCTGGCACATCGGCCACGGCGACGGTTCTGGTGTCCTATGCCGCCTGCAGCAACACGCTGTGCCTCCCGCCGCTGGTCAACCAGGCCGTGACGGTGTCGCTGCGGTGACCAGAGAACGGGCCCAGGCGTAGTCCGCCTTGCCCGCCGGCGAACGCCGGACCTCATCGACCAGGTACAGCGACCGGGGCGCTTTGTAGCCGGCCAGCCGGGAGCGGCACCAGGCCCGGATGTCGTCGAGCGACGGGGGCTCGGCGGTCGACGCGGGCTCGATGACCGCCACCACCCGCTGTCCCCACCGGGCGTCAGGCGCGCCGACCACGAGGGCGTCAATCACCGCCGAGTGCGCCTTGAGCACGGCCTCCACCTCCTCCGGGTACACCTTCTCGCCGCCGGTGTTGATGCACAGCGACCCCCGCCCGAGCAGACGGATGGTCCCGTCGGCGTCGATGGTGGCCATGTCACCGGGCAACGACCACCGCACACCGTCGATTTCCACGAAGGTGCGGGCGCTCTTCTCCGGATCGCCGTGGTAGCCGATCGGGACCCGGCCGCGGGTGGCAAGGCGCCCAACGATCCCGGATCCCGGCGGGACCGGACGCAACTCGTCGTCGACGACCATGGTCACGTCGCGCGCCGCGAACTTGAGCGAAGTGGACGGACCGGCTCCGCGCACCGCCAGGGCGATGCCCTGCACGGGCGACTCCGACGAACCGATGGCCTCGGTGATGGCGAGCACCGTCGGCAGCGCGGCCAACAAGCGATCCTTGACCTCGGCCGTGAGAATGCTGCCGCCGGAGCCGAGCAACCTCAGCGAGGACGTAGCGTAGACGCCGGGATGCGCTTCGAGCTCCTCGACCAGCGGGCGGGCGCTGGCGTCGCCCACCAGGTTCAGGGTCGTCACCTGCTCGCGCTCAACCAGTTCGAGCACGGCGGCCATGTCCATCGTGCGGGGGGTGTAGAGCACAAGCTTTCCGCCCGAGAGCAACGCGCCGAAGGCCGACCATTGGCCGCTGGCGTGGACAAGGGGCCCGAGCGAAAGCGTGGCGAACACCTCAGGACCGAGATCGTCCGGTGGAAGGAAGGGGTTGAGGC
>CAXMLU010000451.1:0-3267 GCA_964194255.1 uncultured bacterium | reverse complement strand
GAGCCGGTCGCCGCCAGCGACGATGACACCGACGCGATTGCCGCCCCGTATCGTGAGGAAGCCGAATGCGGCTACTGCCGCGAGGGCAACCTCACGCTTCTCCCGCTCGGCGGTTCCGAAGTCGAGGCTGGCCGAACGATCCGCTACAACCCACGTCTCCAGCTCGCGGTCGGCTTCGGTCGTTCGCACGTGGGGACTCAACGCGCGCGCCGTGAGGTTCCAGTCCATGCGGCGAGCGTCATCCCCGGGCCCGTACACGCGGGCGCTGGCCGGCTCCGTGCCCGGGCCGTGCGTGCGGGCCAGGTAGTCGCCGCTCAACATCCCGTCGAGACGGCGGGTGATGTCGAGTTCGAGGCGGCGCAGGACAGCGGCCTTGGCCGCCACCGATGCCGGTGGGGCGGAAGGAGGCGGCGGCAGGGTAGACGGCGACGACCGCATCGTCCGCAGGACCCGACCGGTTCGGTCGGCGATGCTCACGCGCTGGCAGCTGTTCGTTGGATGGCCGCGTGCCGATCGCGCCGGAACGCGTTGTCGGGCTGTCCATCCGGCGAGATGCCGTCACGGTCTGGTCCGAGCGCGCCGTCTTGGTGGGGAGCGACACGCGGCGCCGTGATGGTGGCCAGCAACCGGTTGATGATGTCCTCGACGTTGACCCCTTCGGCCAGCGCGTCGTAGGTGAGGAGCAGCCGATGGCGGAGTACCTCGGGCGCCACGTCGTAGATGTCCTGCGGCACCAGAAACCGGCGGCCCCGCAGGACGGCGAGCGCTCGGCCGGCGGCGAGCAATCCGAGGGTGGCCCGGGGGCTGGCCCCGAGCGCCACGTGCTGGGCCAGCTCGGGCATGCCCCATCGGGCCGGATCCCGGGTACCGACGACCAGTCGGACGGCATAGTCCTGCACGGCATGGTGGACGAACACATCGTCGACGGCCGCGTGCAGCAACGTCAGCTGCTCAGCGGACAGGACCTGTGCGGCCTCGGGGGGCCGCACCCCCATTCGGCGGGCGATCTCTGTTTCCTCCGCATAGGACGGCTGGTTCACGACGATCTGCATCATGAACCGGTCACGCTGCGCTTCTGGAAGGGCGTACACGCCTTCGGACTCGATCGGGTTCTGGGTAGCCAGTACCAGGAACGGGCTCGGCACCCGGTTGGTGTGACCGCCGATCGACACCTGGCGTTCGGCCATGACCTCGAGCAGTGCGGACTGGACTTTGGCTGGAGCGCGATTGATCTCGTCGGCCAGAACGATGTTGGCGAAGACCGGGCCCCATTCGATGTCGAACTCCTCGCGCGACGGTCGCCAGATGCGAGTGCCGATGATGTCGGCCGGAACGAGGTCAGGCGTGAACTGGATGCGGGTGAAGCTCCCGCCAATGACCTTGGCCATGGTCGACACGGTCAAGGTTTTGGCCAGTCCAGGGACGCCCTCGATGAGGCAGTGGCCGCGAGCCAGCAGGCACAGGAGGGTTCTCTCCACCATGCGGTCCTGGCCGACGATGACCCGCTTGACCTGGAACAAGGCGTCTTCGAGAAGGGCCGCGCTGTCACCGTTGGCGGGCTCAGCCGACCGGGTTGTCTGGGCGTTGTCCATCACCACACCTCCCGGATCGGGGCCGTGGTGGTCATGCGGATGTCGGTGGTCGTAAGGAGAGACATTGGGCTCCTGGATAGTGAAGGTCGATGGGACAAGCCGAGAAATGGCCGTGGGCCGGCAGAGCAGCCGGGCCCACAACCATCTGATCAGTCCGTCAGGTTGACGGCGTTGCGGGTGTTGCTGGCGCAGCTGGAGTCGGCGTGGCCGGCGCCTGAGCGGCGGCGTTCGCATTCTCCTGGGCCTCACGAGCGGTGCCTTCAGAGGCCTCGTGCATGGGGTCCTCGTTGGAATGCCCGTTTGCTCCACCGAAATGGCCAGTGGCCTCGGCTGCCTCGCGGGCGGTTGATTCGCCGGCCTCGTGGGTCGAATTTTCGTTCGACGTGGAGGTACCGGCGCTCCCCGTACTGGGGCTGGCTGGAGTCGCGGGGGTAGCCGGTGTCGCGGCTGCCGGCGGCGCAGGCGTGTTCGGTGCCGAGGCGGCGCCTGCCGTGCCGGAGATTCCGAGCGCCAGACCGGCGACTCCTCCTCCGGCCAGCCCGACAGCGAAGCCGATCGTCGCGAGACGGTTCCTCATGCAGTTGCCTTTCCGGGCACGAACGTTCGCCGTGACCGAGGGCCACCCTGCACGCCCAAGCTCAAGGCCCGCTTGGGACATGCTTACAGCTGGGTGAGCAGTTCCCGAACTTCGAGTCGGGTTCCCAGGCGATTCTCAGGGCGCTCTGAGGTTCGGACCCGAACATGGCAGGACAAGAGAAAGCCTTGCGACATGCCTGAAGACACCCGACTCATGGTCATCGACGACGAGGAGAACCTCCACCTCGTAACCATGGGCCTGCGGTACGAGGGTTACGCGGTAGAAGCCCACGAGAATGGTCGGGCCGCATTGGCCGCGGTCTCGCGGTTTCGGCCGGATCTGATCGTGGTTGATGTGATGATGCCCGACCTCGACGGCTTCGACGTGTGCCGGCGTCTCCAGGCTGATGGAGAACGGACCCCGATCATCTTCCTCACGGCCAGGAAAGGGATAGACGACAAGCTGATCGGCTTGACCATCGGAGGCGACGACTACCTCACGAAGCCGTTCAGCTTCGAGGAGTTGCTGGCTCGCATCCGCGTGGTGCTGCGGCGCAACTCCCGATCCGGCGAGGCATCGCGACGCCTGACGTTCGCCGATCTTGAGCTCGACGAGGATGCTCACGAGGTCCGGCGGCAGGGAACGCGCATCGATCTCACGCCGACCGAGTTCAGCCTGTTGCACTCCTCATGAACAACCCGAGGCGCGTCTTGTCGAAGGCGCAAAGCTGGCGATCTCAACTGCCGCCTCGAAGGTGCTGATGATCGCAGCGAGGTCGGACGCGTCGGCGTGGCTTTCAATGCCATGCTGAACGAGATCCAACGCGCGTTCAAGCGTCGCGACGCCACCGAAGCCCGACTTCGCCGCTTCATCATCGACGCGTCGCACGAGCTATCCACTCCATTGACGTCGATCCGGGGCTACGCCGAGTTGTTTCACCGCGGCTTGGCGGACCGCCCAGCCGATCTGGCGAAGGCCATGCAACGCATCGAATCAGAAGGCGCTCACATGGGTGGCTTGGTGGACGATCTCCTTTTGCTCACATCGCTTGATAGCACCACCCCGCTCAAGCGCGATCCTGTGGACCTGGCCCAGATC
>CAXMLU010000450.1:0-5210 GCA_964194255.1 uncultured bacterium | reverse complement strand
CTCCTTAATGTCAATGCTCTGCGGCGGGCGCCGGATGCGCGCCGGCGGGAGATGCGTCGCGGGCGGATACCGGGCTTGGTGGTGACCAGCGGGGCGGTGCCGGCCGATGCCGAGGTTGCGGTCGACGTGGTTCTCGAACTGGTGGACGGCGGCATCGTGGCCACCGGCAGCGTCGTCGCTCCGTATGTCGGGGAGTGCCGGCGTTGCCTTGGACCGGTGCACGGCACCATCGAGGCCGAGGTTCGCGAGGTCTATCAGCACAACGTGACCCCCGAGGAGGCCGAGGAGATCTATCCTCTCCTCGGCGACCAGCTCGACCTCGAACCGTTGGCGCGCGACGCTGTCCTTCTCGAGTTGCCCTTGGCCCCCCTCTGCCGCGAGGGTTGCCTGGGACTGTGCCCCACCTGCGGGGCCAATCTCAACGAGGCCAGCTGTGCATGCCCCGGTTTCGCCCCAGACCCTCGGTGGGAGGGCCTGGACGCCCTCCGCACCGACACCTAAGCGCCGACCCTGACCGAAAGAACACGACGATGGCCGTCCCCAAGAAGAAGACCTCAAAGGCGAAGAGCCGCAGCCGGCGAGCCAGCAACTGGAAGTTGTTCGCGCCGGCGCGCAGCGTCTGTCCTCAGTGCCGCCACACCAAGCTGCCCCATGTGGTGTGCCCGAACTGCGGATGGTACGGCGGCCGCCAGGCCATCGATGTCGGCTAAAAGGGCGCGCCGGCGGCGCATCTCGTGCTGCCCGTAGCCGTCGATGCGATGGGCGGCGACAACGCTCCGGGCGAAATCGTGGCCGGGGCCATCGCCGCGGCGACCACCCTGGGACTCGATGTGATTCTGGTGGGCGACCCCGACGCCATGGGCGACACGGGCGGGCTTGAGATCATCGTCGCCCGCGAGGTCATCGCCATGGACGAGGACGCCGCGACCGGCGTGCGCCGGAAGAAGGACTCGTCGCTGGTCCGCGCCGCCGAGGCCGTGCGCGACGGCAGAGCGTCGGCCATGGTCAGCGCCGGCAACACCGGGGCGACGATGGCCAGTGCCCTGTTCCGCATGGGCCGGCTGCCCGGCGTGGCCCGCCCCGCCATCGCCACGCCGATCCCGGTGCCCGGCACGACGCCGACGGTGCTCCTCGACGCCGGGGCCAACGCCGAGTGCAGTGCCGGCTGGCTCGTCCAATTCGCCCAAATGGGGGCGGCGTTGGCCACCCAGCGGTACAAGCTCGATCTCCCGCGCGTCGGCCTGCTCTCCATCGGCGAGGAGGACACGAAAGGGACCCCCCTGGTCAAAGACACCCACGCCCTCCTGGCGGGCGGGGCGGGCGGGGCCGGCCTGCGGTTCATCGGCAACGTCGAGGGCCGCGACATCATGACCGACCAGGTCGATGTCGTGGTCACCGACGGCTTCACCGGCAATGTCACCCTCAAGACCCTCGAAGGCGGCCTGAAATTCCTCGTCGGCGCCTTGTTGGGGGCCATGACGGCGACCGAGGAGGGGCGAGAGGCGGCCAAGGTGCTCCTGCCCGCGCTGGCCCCCTTGGCCGAGGAACTCGACCCCGAGTCCACTGGTGGGGCCATCCTGCTCGGCGTGGACGGTGTCTGCATCATCAGCCACGGTTCATCGTCCTCCCGGGCCATCGTGAATGCGGTCCGGATCGCGGCCGACTCCGTGGCTTTTGACCTGGTCGGGAAGCTGCGAGCGGCGGTGCGCCCGGCAAATGGGTCCACTTCGGTCCCCTGATTCCCCCGTAAATACGTATACTTGCTGGCCAGACCGCCGCTGCCAGGAGCGCCCCGTTGCCTGCTGAAACCCATGTCAACCGTGGTCCCATGGACCGCCAGGCCGTTTTCGAGCTAATTCGGGACCGACTGGCGGACATTCTCGAAATCGACCCCAGCGGGATATCGGAAGGGTCGTCCTTTGGCGACGACCTGGGTGCCGACTCCCTCGCCCTTATCGAACTGGTCGAGGCCCTCGAGGAGGAACTCGGCGAGCGAAGCGTCGGGTTCCGCATCGATGACGAGGACCTCGAGGACCTGAAGACGGTGCGCGACGCCGTCGACTATGTCCACGCCAAACTCGAGGCGGGCGGTTGATCTGACACTGGCCGGGCCCGACCACAGCACGGAGCTGGCCGCACTCGCCGACCGCGTGGGGTGGCGCTTCTCCGACGGCGGTTCTCTGGCCCGGGCCATGGCGCACCGCTCGTGGTGCGCCGAGACGGTAGGCACCTCGTCGAATGAGCGACTCGAGTTCCTCGGTGACGCCGTCCTCGGGCTGATTGTCACCGATCACCTGTATCGCACCTATCCGGACATGCCCGAGGGCGAGCTGGCCAAGGTACGAGCCTCGGTGGTCAACTCGGCCGCCCTCGCCGAGGTGGCCGCGTTCATCAATCTCGGCCCGGCCCTGCTGCTTGGCAAAGGGGAGGCGGCCTCCGGCGGCCGGGAAAAACCCTCGATCCTCGCCGACGCAATGGAGGCGGTCATCGCCGTCGTGTATCTCGATGGCGGCTGGGCGGCCGCTCACCAGCTGATCATGCGCCTCCTCGGGGAACGGATCGAGGAGGCGGCCGCTGGGCCCGGCGGTCAGGACTACAAGACCCGGCTCCAGGAGCTGGCCGCCCGGGCCTTCGATCAGCTGCCCCGCTACTCGGTCGATGACGAAGGGCCGGATCACGCCAAGCATTTCTTTGCCCGGGTCAGCTTGGGTGGCGCGTTGCAGGGCACGGGCGAGGGCCGTTCCAAAAAGCAGGCCGAGCAGGCCGCCGCCAAGATGGCATGGGAGACGCTGGCCGGTTTGGCGGAGGCCCGCGCCGGGAGCACGGCCGATGCCTGAGCTGCCCGAAGTCGAGACCATCAAACGGGATCTGGAGAAGGAGATCCTCGGCAAGCGCATCAAGCTGGTCGAGGTCAGCGGGTTGCGCTCCATCCGCCGCCACAAGACCAAGAAAGACTTCATCGGCCGCCTCGAGGGCCACAAGGTCGATGGGGTAACGAGGAAGGGCAAGTATCTGCTCGTCCGTCTCGACGGGGCCGAGTTCCTCGTCGTCCATCTCGGCATGAGCGGCCAACTGCTGCGAGCCAGGTCCGTCAAGGAACCGTTGGAGAAGCACACGCACGTGGTGATCACGTTCACCCAGGGCGGCCAGTTGCGCTTCGTCGACCCGCGGACGTTCGGCGAACTGTTCGTGACCACCGCGGAGCAGCTCGAGGAAGAGCTGCCCGAGCTGGCCCACCTCGGCTTCGATCCGCTCGACAACGTGATGAGCTGGACGGCTTTCGGAGAACGCCTGTACTCCCGCAAGACCAAGCTGAAGCCGCTCCTCATGGACCAGCGGTTCCTGGCCGGGATCGGCAACATCTACTCCGACGAGATCCTTTTCGCCGCTGGTCTCCGCCACGACCGCAGTTCGGAGACCTTGACCTCCCAGGAGGTGCGCCGCCTTTACCGGGCGATGGTTGAGACGCTCCAAGACGCCATCAAGCACCGGGGCTCGTCACTGGGCGACGAGCAGTACCGGGACCTCTTTGGGGAGATCGGCGATTACCAGAGCCAGCATCAGGTGTACGACCGCGAGGGACAGGCTTGCCGCCGCTGCCGGAGCGTCATCGTGAGGGAGAAGGTGGGCGGTCGGTCGACCTTTTTCTGCCGTCAATGTCAGGTCTAGCGGGGTGACCAGCGGGTTCGCGGGGTCCACGGCGAGGCCGGAACACACCGCTAGCCTGACCGTGCTGTGTTCCTGAAGACCCTGACCCTTCGAGGGTTCAAGTCCTTCGCCGACACGACCACCCTCGAGTTTGAGCCTGGGGTTACGGTCGTCGTCGGGCCCAACGGCTCCGGCAAGTCCAACGTCGTCGACGCGGTGGCCTGGGTGCTCGGTGCCCAGGGGCCGCGCACGGTCCGCTCCTCGAAGATGGAGGACGTCATCTTCGCCGGATCGGCCAAGCGGCCGGCGCTCGGCCGGGCGGAGGTTTCCCTGACCATCGACAACTCGGCCGGGGTGCTGCCCATCGAGTTCTCCGAGGTCACGATCACGCGCACGCTTTTCCGGGACGGGGACAGCGAATACGCCATCAACGGCGTCCCTTGCCGTCTGCTCGACGTGCAAGAGCTCCTCTCCGATACCGGTGTCGGCCGCCAACAGCACGTGATCGTCTCCCAGGGCCAGCTCGACGGCGTCCTCAACGCCCGCTCCGAGGATCGCCGGCTGGTGATCGAAGAGGCGGCCGGCGTGCTGAAGTTCCGCCGGCGCAAGGAGAAGGCGGAGCGCCGCCTCGAAGCGACCGAGGGCAACCTGCTGCGTTTGCAGGACCTGACGCGCGAGGTCCGGCGGCAGCTGCGGCCCCTCGAGCGCCAGGCCGACGCGGCCCGGCGTCACGGCGCGCTGGTCGAGGAGCTGACCCAGCTGCGGATGCACCTGGCCGGCCGCGAGCTGCTCGCCCTCAAGGGCCGGTTGGCGACGGCGGCCCGGACCCGCGCCGAGCTGGAGGGCGCCGAGCGCACCACCCGGGCCGCGCTGGCCCGCCTTGACGCCGACGTCCAAGCCGCCGAGGCGGCACTGGCGGCCCGAACCCAGGGTGAGGATGAGGATGTCGCCGACGCCCTGGCCCGGGCCGAGAGCCTGCGAGAGCGAGCTAAGGGCCTGGGTGCTCTGTTGGCCGAGCGCCGGCGCTCCGTCGACCGCGACCGTCAAGCGTCCGTTGACCAGGACGTGGTGGCCAATCTCGAAGCCGACGCGGAGCGCACCCGGGCCGAACTGGGGGAGGTCGACGCCGAGGCCGCCGGCCTCGTTCCTCGCGCCGACGAGGTACGGGACGCGGAAGCGGCGCTGGCCGCCGAGGTCGCCGAGTTCACCGCCCAGGAGGCTCTCGCCGAAGGCCAGGCCGAGGATCCCGCCGGTGCCGAGCATCCGGGCGGTCCAGGCGCGGCCGAGGCGAGGGGCGAGTTGGGAGCGCTGCGCACCGGTGTGGAGCGGGGCCGGGCCGAGGTGGCCCGGCTGGAGAGCCGGTTGGCGGCGTTGACGGGCAGAGCGGCTCGCCTGACGAGCGAGACAGACCTCCTCCGGGTCCGCATGGCCGAGGCGGACGCCGCCGAACCTCCCCTCCTCGAAACGGCCGAGCTGGCCCGCACTCGGCATCGCGAGGCCGAGGAGGCCCGGGTTGAGGCGCAGGACGAATACCAACGGGCGGCCGCCGACCACCAGGCCTG
>CAXMLU010000449.1:0-4078 GCA_964194255.1 uncultured bacterium | reverse complement strand
GCCGGTTGCGGCACCGCCCGGTACCTGTGCGTCGCGTTGCACTCGGCGCGGGGCGCCACCGGCGTCGGTGTTGACCTCGATGCCGACGTCATCCGCGCCGCCCGTGGTCGGATCACTCGCGCAAATCTCGGCAATCGATGTGAGCTACGACATGCCGATCTCCGGTCCACGCTGGAAGGGGGGCGCGCAGCCTTCGATCTCATTCTGCTGCTGAACAACATCTACTACGTGGCGGCGGACGAGCGCCGCACCCTCTACCATCAAGTCCGCCAGGCGCTTCGCCCAGGCGGCGACCTGCTCTTGGTGACCATGGCTACGCCCGGCAGTATTGCCTCGGCCCAACTCGATCTTCTCTTGCGGGTCCAGGCCGGTGATGCGTCGCTCCCGTCCGCTGACGAACTTACCAACGACTTGATCGTGACCGGTTTTAATTGCGTCGACCGCCAGCGGATCGTGCCCGGCGAGCCGTTCCTCGCCATCCGGGCAAGCCGCTGACCGACTGGAAAATGATGTCACTCTGGTGTGGTAGTCGGAACCGGGTTTGGGAGTTGACTAGCTGATCCGTTGTGTCGGTTGGAGGGGAGTGGAGATCGAGTGGTCTTGCCTACCAGTTGGTGGGTCGGATCCTTGATCTTGTCGTGTGCTCGGGCGGCGCGACCGCCAGATCGCCGGCTACCGGATCGGTCGCCTAGTCCTGCTCCGCCGGGTTGACGTCGTATGAGCAGCCCGGCGAATCCAAACCCGGGTAGCGGTCTGCGCGGCCCGGTCGAACGAGGCTCCGAACTCGGCGTCTGAGGTAGCGAGCGGTTCCAAAACGCGCTGCCGGCTGAGGCCAGGTAGATCGGCGTTGCATCCCGGCGTGGCGCCTACAGCGGTGATCAGATCCGACGCCGCACGGTCGAACTGGGACCGCACTGGTTCGCTCGCCGTCCCTTCGGCGGTCCGTCGCTCACCGGGACCCAGACCCGGCGCGATCATGGTCACCTGCCGGTGATGAGCGGTGCGACCTCCTGAGCGAGTACTCGTGCCGGCGTCCACGCTGCACCGCGACCCCAACGCCGAGAATGGCGACGGCGATCGCACCGCCAGACACGACGAGACGGGCCTTCGCATTCGATCCACACGGATTGCTGTCACCCTCCGACCGGCCCCACAAAAGGCCAATCGGTGCCTGACACGAGCGTGTCGAGCTGCCGATGCCCTTGTAGCCGATGATGTTGTGGTGGAACGGCGTGGCTGCAAGTGCGACACCCAGCGCAACGGCCGCCACCGCGACTCCTATCCTCGCCCTCACGCGACGCCTCCAGGCAGGCCCCCATGCCGGCCGCGTACCCCGGTGCCAAGTCCCCTGGCGAACCAGGTCATCGGACCCATCGTCGGATGCTCTAATTACCGAGGACAGCCGCCCAGCCCTCGCCGCGCGGTAGGCGGGCCACCCGAGTGCCCGAAAGTGCGGCGACTGCCCCACGAGGCGCGTCCCCTAAAACCATCCAGACCTTCGCTGACGCGGCACTGGTTGTCATCCATCGGACACCTAGCCCAGGCTGACCGACCCGTGTTCGTCGATCGTCCATACCGGACTATGGGGCACCTCGCCGGGATGGCCATCAGGATCGATGAAGACGCCCGAGCACCCGCCCCAGAAGGTCGTCCCTGGTTCCCTGCCGATCGTCGCGCTGGCGGCTCGGGCTTCAGCGATGACCCATCGACCTCTTCTGGTGATCGGGTGTTGTAGGCGAGGGTCACGCCACCCCAGCCGCCACCGTCGGCGACCGCAGAGTCTTCGGCGAGATGGGCACGGTCCCACAGGGCCACGCCCGCCGGCCTGGCCACTCACCCGAGCGACCAGACCGGCGCTGACATTGTCTCCCTGGACCTCAGCCGCGGTCTCCAGGCACGACGGCAAGCATCCCGTCGGTGTTCCCGGCCGACGAATACGCCGTCTACAGCGTTCTGTTTGAAGCCGGACCCCTTGCGCCGAGTGACCTGGCGGCTCAGATGGGTATGCCGCTAACGACACTGCTGGACTATCTCCGGCCGAGTTCGCCGCCGGCCACGCTCGCCGGAACCGTCACCCCCGCGACGGGCGCTCGTACCTGGTGTCACTCACGAAGAAGGGACTCGCTGCGTTTCGTCGAACCACACCGCCCGGAATAACGGCGTTCGGCGACTCGAGGCCGCCCTCAAGTTGCCCGTGGCCGAGGTACGGCGGGCCCTCCATGCCCTCGACGACGCGGCGATGGCTGCAATCGACAGCTTGGCCGCCTCGCCCGGGACGGAGACGGCTTGACCACCGCCCCGACGCCGTAGGGATGTCATCGGTGGTGCTCACACCGGACGGGCGCGGGTTCGGCGGCGAAGAACTCCCTTTGGAGGGTATTGACCAACCAGCGTTTCCAGTCCTGAGCAGTCCAACCGAGTTGTTCGCTGAGCAGGCGGTAGGTGTGACTATTCATGAGAGCGAAGAAGGTGGCCACCGCGTCATCGCGACCCAAACCGGGCCTGAGCGGGGTTCCTTCGATCACGACATCGACCAGAGCCTGCTGAGTCACGTACCGGCGGTCGTGGTCTTGGCGGATGAGCGCCCGGACGGACGGCTCAGTGGCGGCAGCGTCGCGCATGACCGCTTTGATTGGTGCCGTACGGGCCGCGACCTCGGCGGCGTGCTCGACGACGATCACCAGACGTCGGCTGCCGTCGGCCCGTTGCGAGCTTGGCGCACCCAGTCCCGATCGAGCAGGGCGATCGGGTCGGCATCGCCCGCCACCGTCGCGTCGAGCACCCGGGCGAGAACCGCCGCCTTCGTGCCAAACGCCTGGTACACGGTTGCCGGCGCGACGCCAGCCTGTTGGGCGATGGCCTCGATCGTCGTATCGGAATAGCCCCGCTCGCAGAACAGCCCCAACGCGGCATCGACGATGCGGGCTCTCGTCTGGCGGGCTTGCTCCTCTCGCCGGCGTCCCGCCTCGGACTTCCCCTTGACCGGATCCGCCATCTAAGTCAGAGTACCACTCTATAAAGTTTTTCTTTACTATCCTAGGAGCTCGGGCTGATGGCCGACGATCCGACGTGCACCGATCCCGACAAATACCGGGCGATCTTCGAGAACGACCGGGTCCGCGTGCTTGAGTACCGCGATACACCCGGCGCCAAGACCCAGCCCCATCGACACCCTGACAGCGTCATGTACACCATGTCGGACTTTCAGCGACGCCTCCACTTCGATGACGGCCACCGCGACGTCCTCATGGAATCGGGCCACGCCTTTTGGCTGCCGGCCCAAACGCACGCCGGCGAGAACATCGGCACCAGCGACACGCACGTACTCTTCCTCGAGCTCAAAGGCTGAGTCCGTCGTCCCGATATCTCCGATGCCTCGCGACATCACATTGGCGCCCCCGGCAGGATTCGAACCTGCGCACACGGTTTAGGAATCGCCCTTGGCGTGTTTCGTCGTGCTCATCTAGCGCGAAGAGGCTGGTCAGGAGCAGTGCCGTGCGCAACAAGTTGCGTCCAGCGCACCCGATTTCGTTGCCGAGACGGGCAGTTTGATGGGGAGGTTTTGCATGCGACCGACGATGTCGCGCGATGAGATGTGGTCGCGATAGTGCTCGCCGACGAGAACGTAAGGGCATGAGCTGCCGTGGCGACCGACGGTCCGGAAACCGTACGTCGCCGCGACGTCCCGTGGGCGCTCGCGCGCGGACCGCGCCGTTTCGATCCGTGACCAGCAAAGACGCGAAGTTGCCCATCCGAAGCGGATGGGCAACTCGTCGTCACGGTCCGAGAAGGGCAGCGGGAACAATGCCGATCCCGTCGGGTCGGCGGTACGCGTCTGATCCTGTAGTCACCACAATGGCGTCGAGCACGCGGTCGCCGAGCTGGTCTTGCAGCCACCGAAGGTGACGTAGATCGTCATCGCGCGCGGTGTGGGCGAGCTTCACTTCGATCGCGAGTATGCGGTGGTCGCCGCGCTCGACGATCAGGTCGACCTCGTGTTCGCCGCCGTGGGTTCGCAGATGCCCGACTCGGGCCTCCGCAGCTTGGGCGTAGACGCGCACGTCGAGCGACACCAATG
>CAXMLU010000448.1:0-11466 GCA_964194255.1 uncultured bacterium | reverse complement strand
CCTCGTAGTAGCGGCTGAGGATCGGCTCGGTGAGCACGTCGCCAGGTGGACCGACACCAACCGGCACGCCCTGGTGGAGGAGCATGAGGATCTCGGCGTGGGCGCCGGCCAGGGTGAGGTCGTGCATGGTCGTGATGACGGTGAGACCGTCGTCGCGCCGCAATCCGTCGATGAGGCGGAGCACCTGCTGCTGGTGACCGAGATCGAGGGCGCTGGTGGGCTCGTCCAGAAGCAGCACCGGCGCTTCCTGGGCCAGGGCCCGGGCCAGCAGCACCCGCTGCAGTTCGCCTCCGGACAGGTTGCCGAGCCGGCGGTGGGAGAAGGGGGTCAGGTCCAGCCGCTCGAGCACGGCCGCCACCACGGCGCGGTCGCGTCCCGTCTCAATGCCGAACCGGGCAATGTGCGGGGTCCGACCCAACAGCGCGTACTCCGTGACGGTGATGTCCTCGGGAATGGTCGGGCGTTGAGGAACGAGCGCCACGACTCGTGCTCTTTGCAACGAGGACAGGCCGCCGAGCGACCGGCCGTCGACCCAGATGTGGCCCTGGCGTGGCACGAGTCCGGCGATGGCATGAAGGAGCGAGGTCTTGCCCGCGCCGTTCGGTCCGATGAGGCAGAACCAGGACCCAGCCTCGACGCGAAACGTGATGGGTCCAACCGCCAACCGGCCGTTGTAGCGGACGATCACTCCGTCGAGATCGACCGCGCTCATGTGCGCACCCGGCGGCGCAGCACGACGACGAAAAACGGTGCCCCGAAGAATGCCGTGATCACGCCAATCGGGACCTCGGCCGGGGCGGCCAGGGTGCGCGCCACCACGTCGGCCAAGATCAGGAAGGCGGCCCCGCCGATCATGGACAGCGGCAGGATGCGTCGGTAGCTGGCGCCGGCGGTCAGCCGAACGGTGTGGGGCACGATGATGCCGACGAAGCCGATAAGTCCGCTCACCGCCACCACCGCCGCCGTTCCCAGGGTGGCGGCACCGACGACGACCAGACGGGTGCGGGCGGTGTCGACGCCAAGTGTTGACGCCTCATGGTCACCCACGCGCAACACGTCGAGGAGCCGGCGGTGCACCAGGAGGACGGCACTGCTCAACGCCACGTACGGAAACACCAACCACACGTCGTGCCAGCCCGACGTACCCAAGCGTCCGAGGATCCAGGAGTACACCTGGCGAAGCGAGTCCGAGTGCTGCTGCTGCACGAAGGTCTGTACCGCCGTGAAGAACGCGGCCACCGCCACCCCCGCCAGCAGGATGGTCGCCGAACTTCCCGACCGGTCAGCGGTCGTGGCCACGACGTAGGCCACCGCCACCGCCAGGATGGCGCCGCAGAAGGCGGCCAGCGGGATGGGATCAACGGGCCAGCCGGAGACGGTCGGCGCGTAGGCGATGATCAGGGTCGCACCGAGCCCGGCTCCGGCGGCGGCGCCGAGGAGGTAGGGGTCGGCCAGAGGGTTCCGGAATGCGCCCTGGTAGGAGGCACCGCTGGCGGCGAGCATCCACCCCACCAGGCCGCCGAGCACGATGCGCGGCATCCGGATCTGCCAGAGGATGGCGCGCTCTGTGGACGTCAGCCCGGAGTGCACGTGCACCAGCGGGAGCCGGCCGACGAGGTCGAGGAGGATGCCCCGCCAGGACAGTCCGGCCGGGCCGAGGAACAGCCCGGCCAGGATGGCCCCGACGAGGACCAGGATGGCCGCCACCCAGAACCGGCGGGCACCGGCCGGCGCCTCTCGGGCCTGGTCCGGCGGCGTGCGGACGGGCGGCGGCCGAGCGGCGGTGACGGCCATCTTCAGGTCGCCGGAACCTTGGCCAGGGCCTGCGTCATGGTCCGGAGGAGATCGACGATGCGCGGCCCCCAACGCGAGGCGATGTCGTCGTCCAGCGCGACAACGGCGCCAGCTTTGACGGCGCCAATTCCCGACCAGCCGGGGCGGGCGGCCACGATGGCCAGGTTCTGCTGGCAGCATTTCGTGTCGGCCAGGAAGATCACGCTCGGGTTGGCGTTGACGACGTACTCGGCCGAGAGCTGCGAGTAGCCCGAACCGGTTTTGTCGGCGGCGTCGGCGATGTCGTCGGCGCCAAGCAGCCGGTAGAGCTGGCCGATGAACGTCGACGACGTGGCGGTGTAGAGGGTCTGGTCGAGCTCGTGGTAGATGCGGGGCGCCTGCGCCCGATGGGGGAGCGACGCCACCAGCTGGCTGATCTGGTCGCGCATCGAAGCAACCAGCTGGCTGGCTTGTGCGGCGTGGCCGGTCGCCGCCCCCAGCTGCTTGACCTGCGAGTAGGCGTCGTCGAGCGACTTGGCGGCTGGCTCGACGAGAACCGGGATCTCGATCTTGGTGAGAGCGGCAGACAACCCGCCATCTTCGGAGACAACGACCAGATCGGGCTTCTTGGCCGCGATGGCCTCCACGTTCGGTTTGAAGCCCGAGAGGTCCGTGCGGGGCGCGTTCGGCGGATAGTTGGACTGGTCGTCCACCGCCACGACCTGGGGGCCGGCGCCGATGGCGAAGAGGTCCTCGGTGGCGGTGGGTGACAGCGAGACAATCGCCTTCGGTTGGGACTTCAACGTGACCTGACCCTGGGCCGACGATACCGTGACCGGATACGCCGGCAACGTGGTGGTGGTCTGGGCGGCGGGCGCGACGGTGGTGGTGGCCAGGTGAGCCGATCCACTCGTTGACCCGCTGGAACCGCAGGCGGCGAGGAGCAGGCCGAGCGCGAGGGCGCGCGCGGTGAAGCTCTGGTGGGTGCTGAACAACGACATCTCATCCTCCGTGAGGTGTGCCGATTTTTTTGGGTTAGTGCCGCAGCCGGTCTCCTGGCTCCCGGATCGCGGCTCCCCTCGCCTTCCCAGGCCATCGGCCCAGTGGCATCTCGAGGTTCGCTCCCCGGTCACAGTGGCGGGACCGCGCCGGACTTCCACCGGACTTCCCGAATTCTGCGACGGCGTGAGCGTACGGCCACCCGCCGGGCGTGTCCACCCGCGGTGCGATCGTTAGTACTCGATGCCCTTCATGGCGGTGACGCCCCGATCGAAGACGTGTTTCACCTTGCGCATCTCCGTCACGGTGTCGGCCACGTCAATGAGCTCGGGGGCGGCGCCTCTTCCGGTGATCACCACATTGGTGCGCGGCGACCGAGCCCGGATCCCGTCAACCACCTCTTGGACCGGCACCCAGCCGAAAGTCACTGCGTACGTCAGTTCGTCGAAGATCAAAAGGTCGTAGGAGCCCGAGGTCAGCTTCCCGCGCGCCACGTGCCACGCATGACGCCCTTTCGCCGCCGTTTCATCGAGATCGGTCGACTCCCAGGTGAAGCCGTCCCCCAGGGTGTGCCATTCGATCCCGAGATGGTCGGCCAGCTTGCGCTCGCCGGTCTTCCACTTCCCGCCTTTCACGAACTGCACCACGCCCACCGTCCATCCGCGAGCCCAGCCCCGACCCATGACGCCGAAGGCGGCGGATGACTTGCCTTTGCCATCGCCGGTGTTGAGCAGGACGATTGAGTCGGCGCGCGCCATGTCCGGGACGGTAGTGTCGCAGCCGCAGCACAGGGAACCTGGTGTGAATCCGGGACTGTCCCGCAACTGTGACCGGGCCGTGGCCCGGGAGTCAGATACCTGTACTGCCCGGGAAACGCCTCGGAGGCACGCGTGGACGTGAACAGCCCTGCCCTGGTACTGCGGACACGACGTGAACAGGGCCGTGATCTGCCCGTCCTGGTCTGGCGGTTTTCGGAGGGGTGGCGGGTCATCGCGTCCGCTTCTCACGGCGGGGGGATCGGCCCGCGGCGATGGGTGCTGAACGCGCAGGTGCCGGCGTCGTATGGGCGCCGCGACCCTGATCGTCACCTCGGCAAGCTGGCGGTGTCACTCGGCTTGGCCGGCCAGGGTGTCGGCATGCTCACCGCCGCCGACGTGCGGGCGCACCGGGTTGTCATCGACGGCGGCGCCGAGGTCACCGCCACCGTGGGTCTGGGTTACCCCATCCTGGCGGCGGCGCCGGATGACCCGCGGTCGGCGTCTTCGGTCGGAACCATCAATGTGGTAGCCGTGCTCCCCGAACGGCTCTCTGACGCCGCCCTGGTGAACGCGGTCGCCACCGCCACCGAGGCCAAGGGCCAGGCGCTGGCCGATCTCGGCCTGCACGCCACCGGCACGGCCACGGACGCGGTGTGCATCCTCTGCCCAGGAGCCGGCCGGCCCCACGACTTCGGCGGCGCCCGTTCGCTCTGGGGCGCCCGGTTAGCGCGCGCCGTCCATGCTGCGGTGCTGGCGGGCGGCCGGGAATGATCACCCTCGTCCTCGGCGGGGCCCGGTCGGGAAAGTCGGAGCTGGCCGAGCGCCTGGTCGCCCGCCTCCCGGCGCCCATCACCTACATCGCCACCGGGGTGGCGTCCGATCCCGACATCGCCGCCCGCATCGCCGCCCACCAGGCCCGCCGGCCGGCGGCGTGGGCCACCCTCGAGCCGCCCGACCTGGCCGGGGCCGTGGCCGAGACGAGGGGCACCATTCTGGTGGATGCCCTCGGAAGCTGGGTGGCCCGCGCCGACGGTTTTGCTGTCGATATTGACGGCCTGCTCACCGCACTGACCGGCCGGACCGGCGACGCGGTGGTGGTGTCCGAGGAGGTGGGGTTGGGGGTGCATCCGGCGACGGATGCCGGGCGGCGCTTCCGTGATGCCCTCGGCGTCGTGAACGGGCGGGTGGCCGAGGTGGCCGGTGACGTGCTGTTGGTGGTGGCCGGGCGCGCCCTGCGCCTGAATCGGGTCTGAGCATGGGTCGGGCGTGGCATCCCGCAGATGGAGCCGTCGAGGCCCTGTCGTTTCTCACGCCGTTCGGCGGAGCGCGGCCCCCCTCCGCTCGCGCCGTCCCGTGGTTCCCGGTGCTTGGGGCCGGGCTTGGCGCCCTCCTGGGGCTGGCCTGGCGGGGATCGGCCCATCTGTGGTCTCCGTCTCTGGCCGCGGCCGTCGTCGTGGTCGCCGATCTGGGTTGCACCGGGCTTCTGCATTTCGACGGCCTGGTCGACGCCGCCGACGGGTTGTTGCCCCACCTGAGCCGGGAGCGGCGGCTGGAGGTGATGGCGGCGCCGGAGGTGGGCGGGTTCGGGATCGTCGTTGCCATCGCCGTGCTCCTGGTGCGCTGGGCGGCGCTGGCGGCGTTGCACCCATCGGTGCTGCTGCTGGCCGGATTGTGGGCGGCGTCGCGCACCGTGATGGCCGTGACGCTGACCACCGTGCCCTACGCCCGGCCGGACGGTGGGCTGGCAACCGCCTTCCGGGGCGGGAGCAGGCTGGCGGCGGCTGTCGGTGGCCCGATCTTGGCCGTTGGGCTGGTCCTGCTGTGGCGGCCCCTGGCCGGGGTGGCCGCCATTGCTGGCCTGGCCGCGGCCGGAGGGGTCGTGGTGGGCCTGGCCTGGCGGCGCCTCGGCGGGTTCACCGGCGATGTCCTCGGCGCCGCCGGCGTGGTCGGCGAGACGTAGGGCTGCTGGTGGCGGCGACCAAGTGGCGGTGATCCGGGCGAGAAACCGGCGGCCCACCCATGGGCGGGCGGCCAACCGGCGGGCGGCGGCGCTGGGACTGATGGCCGATCTGGTCCTGGGCGAGCCTCCGGTGTCGCCGCACCCGGTGGCCGTCTTCGGATCGGTCATGAACGGCGTGGAGCGCCGCCTGTACGTCGACGGCGGCGACGGCGACCGCGACCGCCGCCGGGCCGGCGTGGTCCACGCAGCTACCGGTACGGCGATCGGCGTGCTGGCTGGTGCCACCCTCGGTTCTCCGGCGTTGGCCACCTATCTGGCCGTGGCCGGGCGAGGCCTCGCGGATGCGGCCACCGAGATTGGGGTGGCCCTCGAGGTCGGGAATCTGGATGAGGCGAGGGCGAGGCTCCCCGCGCTGGTCGGCCGCGACCCGAGCCGGCTGGACGACAAGGAGATAGCCCGGGCCGTCGTCGAGTCCGTCGCCGAGAACACCGTCGACGCCATCGTTGCGCCTGCCCTTTGGGCGGCGGTGGCGGGCGCACCCGGAGCGCTCGGCTACCGCGCCGTCAACACCCTCGACTCCATGGTCGGGCACCGCTCGGCGCGCTACGAGCGCTATGGGTGGGCCAGCGCCCACCTCGACGACGCCGCCGGTTGGGTCCCCGCCCGGGTCACGGCCGGCCTGGTGGCGGTCGTGCGCCCGGGGCGAGCGACGGCGGTGGCCCGGGCGGTGCTTTGCGATGCCCCCGCGCACCCGTCGCCGAATGCCGGGGTGGCCGAGGCCGCGTTTGCTGCCGCCCTCGGTCTGCGGCTGGGTGGCGAGAACCGTTACGGGGAACGAGTGGAACTGCGGCCTCCGCTCGGGGCCGGTCGCCCGCCCGAGGTGGCCGACATCGGCCGCGCCGTTCGACTGTCCCGCCACGTCACGGTGGCGCTGGCCGGGTGGCTGGGGGCCGGGTGGCTGGCGGCCGGGTGGTAATGGCCTTCCCGGCCGGCGCTCACGGCGGCGACGGGGCCCGCCTCGCCGCCTGGCTCGGCGTCGCGCCCGAGGACATTCTCGACCTGTCGGCCAGCCTCAACCCGATGGCACCGGATCCCACGCCCGTCGTCGCCCGTCAGCTGGGGACCATCGGCCGGTATCCCGATCCTTCCCCGGCGACGGCCGCCCTGGCCGAGGCCATGGCCGTGGACCCGGACTGGCTCCTGCTCACCAACGGCGGTGCCGAAGCCATCGCTCTGGTCGCGGCCGAGCTCGGCCCTGGCTGGGTGGACGAGCCGGACTTCTCGCTCTACCGGCGGCACCTGCCGGCGGTCATTGCCGGCCGGCCTCGGTGGCGGTCCAATCCCCACAACCCATCGGGACGATTGGCCGCCGCCGGCGAGCAGGCGGCCGTGTGGGACGAGGCCTTCTGGCCGTTGGCCACCGGCACGTGGACCCGGGGAGACGCCGACGGGGGAGCGGTGGTGCTCGGCTCGCTGACGAAGCTCTTCGCCTGTCCCGGCCTGCGACTCGGCTACATCCTCTGTGCGAACGGCGACCGGGCCCTTAACCTGCGCCGGCGGCAGCCGGAGTGGGCCGTCAACGCCCTGGCCCTTGGCGCCCTGCCCGAACTGCTGTCCACCGCCGACCTGCCGGCGTGGACGGCGGCGGTCCGGGAGCTACGCCGGCGGCTGGCCGCCCTGCTCGCGAGCCGTGGCCTCGAAGTGGAGACGACCGACGCCAACTGGGTGCTCGTGCACCACGCCGGTGACCTGCGGGATCGGCTGGCGAGCGGCGGGGTGCTCGTGCGCGACTGTGCCAGCTTCGGGATGGCCGGCACCGTGCGGGTGGCCGTGCCCGCCGAGCGCGGCCTCCAACGGTTGGCGGAGGCCCTCGGCGGGTCATGACAGTATTAAGCACGACGTGAGCCGACCTTCGTTTCCGTTCGCCGCCGTCGTCGGTCAGGAGCAGCTGAAGCTGGCCCTGCTGCTCAACGCCGTGGATCCCTCCGTCGGCGGGGTGCTCATGCGAGGGGAAAAGGGCTCCGGCAAGTCAACCCTGGCCCGGTCCCTGGCTCGCCTGCTCGGCAGCCGGGCCCCGTTCGTGGAACTTCCCGTTGGGTCATCGGTCGAGCGCCTGGTCGGCACCCTGGAGGTAGCCGGTGCGGACCAGGAAGTTCGGTTCGAGCCGGGCGTCCTTGCCGCCGTCCACGGTGGTGTGCTCTACGTGGACCAGATCAACCGCCTCCCCGACCATCTCGTGGACGTGCTGCTCGACGTGGCTGGCTCCGGGATCAATCAGCTCGAGGGCCGTGGGATCGTGCACTCCCACCCGAGCCGGTTCGTGCTCATCGGCAGCATGAACCCCGATGATGGCGAGCTCCGTCCGCAGCTCTTCGACCGGATCGGCCTGAGCGTCGACGTGCGCGCCCCGACCGATCCGGCCGAACGGGCCGAAGTGGTGACCCGGCGGATGGCCTTCGACGCCGATCAGGCCCGGTTCTTGGCGTCCTGGTCGGCGGCCGACGAGGAGTTGGCCATGAAGCTGGGTGATGCCCGGCCGGCCAGCTTGCCGCCGGAACTGGTCCGGATGGTCGCCAACCTGTGTGTGCGCATGGGTGCGGAGGGACTGCGCGGCGACCTGACCGTCTGCCGGGCGGCGGCCGCCCTGGCGGGGTGGGAGCGCCGCCGGGTGGCGGGAGTCGACGATGTCCGCCGCGTGGCGCCGTTGGCCCTCGCTCATCGCTGCCGGCGCTCACCGTTCGAGGCGCCCGGTATCGACCAGGATGAGCTCGATCGGGCCGTCCGGGAGGGCGCCGCCTCGGTCCCGCCCCCCGTCGAACCGCCCGCGCCGCCGCCCGCCAAGCCGAAGCGGGCCATGGAGCCGTCCGCGGCCGCGGCGCCGGCCCCCGTCGAGCCGGCCGTCCCGGTCCTGTCCAGCAAGCCGCGTCCCGCCGCCCGCGGCCAGGCCGCCGCCAGCCTGTTCGTGCTGGCGGTGGACGCGTCGTCGTCGGCTGGCGCGGAGCGGCGCATGGAGGCAGCCAAAGGGGCGGTGGTCGGCCTCCTCTCCGACGCCTACCAGCGCCACCACTTGATCGCCCTAGTGACCTTCCGGGGATTCGCCGCCGAAGTCATCCTGCGCCCGACCAGCAGCGTGGAGGTGGCGCGAGCCCGGCTCACCCGGCTCCCGACGGGCGGCAAGACGCCGCTGGCCGAGGGCATCGCCGCCGCCCTGCGCATCGCCACCCTCCCGGGCCGGGCCCAGACCCACCGTCCGCTGTTGGTCCTGGTCTCGGATGGTCGGGCCACCCACGCCAACGACGGTTCGGATCCCCTGGCCGCGGCGATGGGCGCGGCCGGACTGGTCCGCGCCAAAGGCGTGGCCGCAGTCGTACTCGATCCGGGGAACGGCACCAACCGGCATGCCGCTCCTCGCCAGTTGGTCGAGGCCATGGGCGGCCGGTACGAGCTCCTCGCCGAAGTTTCCGCCCGGGAGCTGGAACAAGCGGTGCGGCAGGCCGCCACCGTCTTGGACGGGTCACCCTAGGCGTGCCGGCCGATGGCCTCGATGCGCGCCTGGCCAGCGTGGTGGCGGAGGTCCTCGGCGCGCCGGTTGAGGTGGAGGGGCTGCAGCGTCTGTCGGGCGGGGCGTCTCGGGAGACCTGGTCGTTCGACGCCGTCGTCGCTTCGGGTGCCCGGCGGACCCTGATCCTCCGGCGGGACCCACCGGGAGCGCCCCGTGGCGGGATGTCGCTGGAGGCACGCGCGCTGGCGGCGGCCGCCGCCGGGGGTGTGCCCGTGCCGGCCATCGTGGCCGCGAGCGACGACCCGAGCCTGCTCGACTCGGCATTCATTGTGATGGAGCGAGTCGAAGGCGAGACCATCCCTCGCCGCATCCTGCGCGACGAGCGGTATGCCGCCGCTCGCCCCCGGCTAGCCGGACAGTGCGGGACCATCCTGGCGGCGTTGCATGCCATCACCCCCGAGGACGTGGACGGCCTGGAGGAGCAGGACCAGGTGCAGCAGTACCGAGACATGCTCGATGTCCTTGGCGAGCCCCATCCCGCCTTCGAGCTCGGCTTCCGGTGGTTGGACGCCAACCGTCCCCCTCGGGGCGGGACCAGCATCGTCCACGGCGACTTCCGTCATGGCAATCTGATCGTCGGACCGGACGGGGTGCGGGCCGTCCTCGATTGGGAGCTCGTCCACCGGGGCGATCCGATGGAGGATCTCGGCTGGCTGTGCGTGAAGGCCTGGCGATTCGGCCAGGAACTCCCGGTCGGCGGATTCGGTACCTACGACCACCTCATCGCCGGATACGAGGCGGCCGGCGGCGACACCGTCGATCGAACCGCCCTCCAGTGGTGGGAGACGCTGGGCATCCTGAAGTGGGGGGTGATGTGCGTGATGCAGGCATCCGTTCATCTCACCGGCGCTGTCCGCTCAGTGGAGCTGGCCGCCATCGGGAGGCGGGTGTGCGAGAACGAGTGGGACCTGCTGGCCAAGCTGCCCTGGGCGCGTACCGAAAGCCGGGTCGGGTGACCGCGCCGCACGACGCGCCCAGTGCCGCTCAGCTGGTCGAAGCGGTGCGCGAGTTCCTCGAAGGTGACGTCATGGCATCGACGTCGGGGCGGGTGCAGTTCCACACTCGGGTGGCCGTCAACGTGCTGCGGATGGTCGAGCGCGAGCTGGTGCTCGGCCCTGGCCAAGAGGCGGCCCACGCCGATGGGCTGGCCGGCTTGGGGTTTGCGTCCGACACCGCGCTCTCGGCGGCCATCCGGGACGGAAGCCTGGACGACGACCGGCTGGCCGACGTGGCCGCGTTCCTGACCCGCACTGTCCTGGACAAGCTGGCCGTGGCCAACCCCCGCTACCTGGAAGGCCCGACCGCGGCTCGGCCCGACTGATCCTCAGGCGCCCATGGCGTGGTAGCCGCCATCCACGTGCACCATCTCCCCGGTGGTCATCGGGAACCAGTCGGAGAGCATCGCCACGCAGGCCCGGGCCACGGCCGAAGAATCGGCCACGTCCCAGCCGAGCGGAGCCTGATCCGACCAGACATCCTCGAACTTGGAGAACCCGGGGATCGATCTGGCGGCCATGGTCTTCACCGGCCCGGCCGCGATCAGGTTGACCCGAACATGCTCGGGCCCGAGCTCGCGAGCCAGGTAGCGCGCCGTGGACTCAAGGGCGGCCTTGGCCACACCCATCCAGTCGTAGGCCGGCCATGCCACGGTGGCGTCGAAGTCCAAGCCGACTACCGATGCCCCGCCGGCCTCCCGCAGGAGAGGGAGCATCCCCGCCGCCAGCGCCTTGAGGGAAAAGGTGGAGATGTGGAGCGCGACGGCGACGTCTTCCCACGGGGCGTCCAGGAAGCCGCCCCCCAGGCAGCTCGGCGGCGCAAACCCGATGGCGTGCAGCAGACCGTCCAGCCGGCCCCACCGCTCGTTCAACTCGCTGGCCACCGCCGCGATCTGTTCCGGTGACGTGACGTCGAGCTCGAGCACGTCGGGAGGTCCTTCCAGCTGCCGGGCCACCCGGCGGGTGAGCGACAGGCCGCGGCCTGCCCCTGTGAGCACGATCTCGGCGCCCTCCTGTTGCGCCAGTCGGGCAACCCCGAAGGCCAACGAGGCGTCCGTCAGTACGCCGGTGACCAGAATGCGTTTGCCATCGAGGATGCCCATGCCGACTCCGACCTCGAGAGAAGGCAGCACGTTACCGGACCCGGCGGTCGACCATAGGAGCCGCGCCGTGCAAGGGTGTAGATCGTGCGCATCGGTGTTCTGGGGGGTACCGGCCCCGAAGGCAAGGCCATGGCCCTCCGGCTGGCATCCGTCGGCTTCGACGTCGTCGTCGGCTCCCGCTCCCACGATCGCGCCGTCGAAATTGTTCGGGCGCTGCAGGCGAGATGGCCGGATCGTCAGCTGGCGTTGGAGGGAGGGGACAATGAGGTCGCCGCCTCCGCATCGATTGTGTTCGTGGCCACACCGTGGGATGCCG
>CAXMLU010000447.1:0-6902 GCA_964194255.1 uncultured bacterium | reverse complement strand
AGGACTCGAACCTGCGACCCGCTGCTTAGAAGGCAGCCGCTCTATCCAGACTGAGCTACGGAGGCGAGAAACCCTTACGCTACTTCGGCGATGGACCAGCATCACAGGGAGATACCGCGCGGGTATCTCGGCACGATCGAGGTCATACGCTCCAGTTCGCGAAGGGGCGTCGGCATTGCGCTCCTCGGTCACAGTCTGGCCACTGTCGACCAGGCTGGAGGGCCGGGCCGCCGCAGGTCAATCGGGTCGCCCGGATGACCGCTGGTTTAGAGTCCCACATGCGCATCGTGCTGAGCCTTCTGGTCCGCGACGAGGAAGACATCTTGGACTCGATCCTTCGCTTCCATTACGCGCAGGGAGTGGATTTCGTGATCGCCACTGACAACAACTTGGTGGATGGTACGCCGGAGATTCTAGAGCGCCATGCCGCCCAGGGAGGGTTACTCGCCTTGCGTGAATCGCAGGACGACTCCGAGCAGGCGAGTTGGGTCACCCGCATGGCCCGGCTGGCGGCGATCGACCACGGAGCCGATTGGGTCATCAATGGCGATGCCGACGAGTTCTGGTGGCCGACCCGGGGAACGCTGCGAAGCACATTGTCGGCGGTCCCCGTGAGCTACGGGATCATCCGCACCCCGAGGTTCGACTTCCTCCGGGTCGTTGATCAGCAGGGGCCGTTCTACACGCGGATGATCATCAGAAAGCGGGATTCCTATGAACTTGGTGCGCCCCTTCTGTCCCCGAAGATCTGCCACCGCGCCTGTCCGACCGTCGAGGTGTCAGAGGGCAACCACCGGGTCGCTGGATGCGACTCGCCGCTTTCCCGGAGTATCGCCCATAACTATCCTGCATTTTCTCATGCGCAGCTACCCCCAATATGCCAACAAGATTGCAAAGGGGGGTGCCGCCTACGCCCGCAAGCGCAACTCGCCCCCGGACGAGGGAGGGACATGGAAGGCTCGCTACGCCGAGTACCGGCACGGCGAGCTGCGGGCGTACTACGAGGACCAGGTGCTCACTCCAGAGAAGGCAGCCGACGGACTGGCCGACGGCCGCTTGGTCGAAGACCGGAGGATATCGGCCTTCCTTGGCGCGACTCGTGATGGATGCCGAACGGTTTCCCGTAGTCACCTACCGGGGAGGCATGCGGTGCGATTGGTATGTGCGCGCGTCGGCGCGCGAGGTCACGTTCGGCGAACTCTTTCGTGAAAGGTACCGGGCCTCGGTCCGGTCATGACGCCCTGTCGCCCCCATTCGTGCCGCGGTCGAGCAAGTCGTGGCGCGATTCACGCCGCGAACCATCGGCGTCCACATGCGACGTGGTGACGCGTGGGCGATCGGCGACTCGTACCGCCGAGCATCCTCGGATCAAGCGTTCTTCGATCGCGTCGATGACCTTCTCGCCGGCTTCCCAGACGGCAACGTCTTCCTCGCGACCGACGGTGAGGAGACCCACTCCCAGATGCTCGCGCGGTACGGCCGGGCCATCGTCGTGCACCCCAACAAGACCTTCGTTCCGAGCGTCCGAGGTCAGCCCAAGGCGAACCAGCGGGACGCAGTCATCGACCTGATGGCGCTGTCGCAAACGAGCAAGATCCTGGGCAGCAACGGCAGCACCTTCTTCGCCCATGGCGGCCGACATCGGTGGCGTGGAGCTGGAGCTTGTGGTCGAGCGTCGACCGAACCGCCCCGGCATCCGGAACGGATCTGCCTCGGGTTAGGTACCATGGGCCCGGCCGGAAACGCCGCGAAGACTAGCCGAAGGCGGCGCCCAAGGCCCCACCAACGTCGAGATCCGCAGCTATGTCGCTCTCGCGCCCGCTGGTCGATCGTCACCTGCCGATCCTGATCCATGAAAGCGTTCGTTCTGGCAGCCGGGCGATAGATCGGTCATTCACATGCCAGCATGGGGGCGTGAGTGGGCCGATCATGCCTGACGGCGCGTTCGATGGCGGAGTAACCCGATCGGCCCGGCCTTCGTTCGGCTTTTGGTCGACAATGCGCCCGCGGCCATCATCGCCACCGACCTGGCAGGCGTGATCCGGTTCTGCAATCGCCAGGCGGAAATTCTCTACGGCCGTCCAGCCGCAGAACTCTTGGGCCATGAATCGGACTCGTTCGCCATCGACGCCGTCGACGAGAATCTGCGATCGGAGATTGGCCACGCCCTGATCGCGGGCGAATCCTGGGAGGGCATCTTCCGCATCCGTCGCGCCGACGGGACCGTCGCGGTCGTGCAGACCACTGACGGCGGGATCCTTGACGCCTCGGGCCAGTTGGTCGGAGTGGCCTGCGTTTCCGTCGACGTAACCGAGAGGAGCGTCACGGAGGAGGCTCTGCGTTCGAGCGAGGCCCGCAAGGGCGCGGTACTTGCCGCCGCCTTGGACGCCATCGTGTCCGTCGACGCGGGTGGCCTTATCCTCGAATTCAATCCGGCGGCCGAGGCCGTGTTCGGCTATCAGCGGGAAGAGGTCATGGGCCGCTCCATGCCCGAGCTGCTCATCCCACCGTCATTGCGCGACGTCCACCGCCGGGGCTTCGCCGCCTATCTCGAAACCAATGAGGCCCGCATCATCGGTCGCCGAATCGAGATGCGGGCCATGCGCCGCGACGAGAGCGAGTTTCCCGCCGAGCTGGCCATTGCTCGCATCGACCTACCCGGCCGACCGCAGTTCACGGCCTACATCCGGGATATCACCGAACGGCGTCAGGCGGAACGGGCCGTCGTCGAAAGCCGACAGCGTTTCGCCCACCTGGCTGAAACGCTGCAGCGCAGCCTGCTTCCCCCGGTGCTGCCGGCCGTGCCCGGGCTCGACGTCGCGGCTCGGTACCGGCCGGCGGGCGAGGGCACCGAGGTGGGAGGCGACTTCTACGACCTGTTCGAGACGGCGAAGGACGATTGGCATCTGGTCGTCGGCGATGTTCAAGGGAAAGGGGCAGAGGCCGCCGCGGTCACCGCTCTTGCCCGATACACCGTGCGGGCCGCCGCCATTCGCAGCCGTAAGCCGAGCGTCATCCTCACGGTGCTCAATGAGGCTCTGCTTCGGCAGGAAGACGAACGGTTCTGCACGGTGGCCTACGCGCGTCTCCGGCCCCGCCATCACGGCGGAATACGCATGGCCGTCGCATCCGGCGGACATCCGCTCCCGCTGCGCGTTCGCCGGAGCGGTGCCGTCGACACCGTCGGACAGACCGGACCGCTCATCGGAGTGCTCGACACCGTGCAGTTCTTCGACGTGCGGCTCGATCTGGCTCCCGGCGAGCTGGTCATCTTTTACACCGACGGGGTGACCGAGGCTCGGTGCGGGTCCGAGCAGTTCGGGGAGGCCAGGCTCTGCGACCTGCTTCGCAACCAGGTTGGAGCGGACTCCGAGCGAGTGGTGGCCGATGTCGAGGACGCCGTGCTCGCCTTTCAGGGAGGTCACACCGCGGACGACTTTTGTGTGATCGCGCTACGCGTCACCGGCACAGTGCCGGCGATTGAGTAGCTACGAGGTCGGCGGTGCGCAGCTGATGGCGTACGTACAGCCGTTGAAGCCGTCGCCATCCGAGTCAAGGACGGACGGGATGGCCCCGGCGACCGGTCCACCTGGGTTGAGCCGGATGGAGATCGGGTTGCCTTGAGCGATCGTCTTCGTCGCCCCATCGAGGGCGAACGTGTTGCCCGGATCGAAGGTCGCGGTGCCGACGTCGCGATGATCGTCTGCGCCACCAGGGGGTGGGGGCCTCAAGGATCCACTCGGCGGACGAGAACGTGGAGACGTAGGACAGAGTCGTCCACCATGTCCAATGCCTCTTGTCGGCCATGGAGATGCTCCACTGTGAGCCGCCCTGCGAGGTGATGCTGACGGTCACGGCGTCGCCCGGGTGGACGGTGCAGTTGGCGTCGCCCGAACGCTTGGTGATCGGTGTCTCGGCGGCCGGCAGGATCTCATACCACGCCTAGTACTGCGATCCGGTGACAGGAAGGGCGTCCGCCGAGGTGCCGGCCTGGAGCAGGTCCTGGCTGTTGTACCCACCTATCCCGGTCCACGACGCGGAGAAGCAGGGCGGAAGCAGCTGGGCGGTGGGGACGATCCAGTTGCCCGTCACCGAGGTGACGCGCTGGCCGGCGCCGGGCAGGTCGGCATAGCCGGACCAGTTGATGCTGTCGGCCGAACCGGCCCGACGAGGCAGGGGGACGTCCGGGTTCGCTGGAATGAGGACCTGGTGGCCGGCAGGGCGATCGCGGCGGGTCGCCGGCTTGGCGGAAGCGCCCGGCGCCTGCAGTGCCAGCAACGAACCGGCCACCATCATCCGATGGGAGCGCTACCCGCCCGTCGTGCACTCCGCACCATCGATGCCTCCTCGTCCTCGCTTCTCCCAACTACCGGACAGCTTCGACAGAGCGTCGGCTAATTCCTGCTGGCTGACCCTTTGACCGCGCTTTGACGGCAGCGAGCGACGCTCCGTCTTGTCGCTGGCCAATGGGGCCGAGCACGAATCGGAGGTAGCCATGTCCACGTCAATCGCCCAGCCCGTCCCGCCGGCGCTCAACGCCAGTCCCGTCGATGCCGTGCTCCGCGAAGCCGTCCTGGCCGCGGCCGCAAGCAGGTCACCATCGGGGCCGTGATGTTCCTCGTGGGGCTGGCCTTGCTGTTCACCGGCTTCCCGGTGGTGTTCATCGGAGCCATCATTTTCGACCCGGTACGAGTCGTCAGGGGCCTCACACTGATGTCCCGGGTGGCCAGCGTGCCGCCCGGTTCCCCTCTGCCCGCCGACCTTTTCGTCGGCAAGAAGGACCGGCACTGACCCCTCCCGGTACCGAGTCCCCGCTGGCAGATGCTCGACGACCCCGTCACCCGCAACGGCGCTGGTGACGGGGTCGGGCGGGCGCGCCAGGGCGTCGCGGTGTACCATGTGAGGAAGTTCCCCGTTGAGCCACGCCCTGGGGAGCCGTTGCCGGTCTCCCTCTAGGTTTCCCGCAAGATCTGATCTGTGCGTGGAGTCAGAGGACAAGAAAGAAATGGCAACAGGCACCGTGAAGTGGTTTAACGCTACCAAGGGGTTCGGATTCATCACCCCGGATGAGGGCGGCGAAGACCTCTTCGTACATCACAGCGCAATCGACATGCAGGGTTACCGGGAGTTGACCGAGGGACAGAGGGTCGAGTTCCAGAAGACCACGGGCCCAAAGGGCGCACAAGCAAGCTCCGTGCGGTCGGCATAGCCGGCTTCACCGCTTTTCCGCGTTAGACGCGGCACCAATTTCGCTGGTTGGCGTGGGACAGACGCTCCCCGCCAACCCAGCGAAGGGTCATACACTCCACCGCCGTGAGCTATCCGCTTGAGCCCGGTGGTGTGAACGACTACGCCGTCAAAGTGGGCAGCATGCTGCTCACCCTCGTGGACCCTGAGAAAGGGTTCGAGAAGGCGTACAACCGCTGGTACGAGCGGGACCACCTCTACGCCGGCTGCATGGTCGGCCCCTATCTCTTCGCCGGCAGCCGCTGGGTGAGCACGCGGGAGATGAAGGATCTTCGTTGGCCGCGACAAGAGCGCGTCGCCAGACCTTGGGATGCAGGCTCCTATGTCGCGATCTATTGGGTGGAGAAAGGGCATCACGCCGAGCATTTCGACGTGTGGGCCAGGCCGCAGGTGCGCTGGCTCTACGGCGAGGGACGAGGCTTCTCGGCGCGTCGCCACGTCCACACCGTCCTATTCGACCATATCGGCGCCGTGTACCGCGACCCCGATCCGGTGCCGATCGAGCTGGCCCTCGATGCCGGCTACGACGGCTTGGTGGTCGCTTGGCTCGATGCCCGAGATGGCCGCGACGCGGCCGCGCTTCACGGCGAGCTGTCCGCCCACCTGCTCCCCGACCTGCTGCGCGACTCGAGCATCGTGATCGCCTCGGCGTGGACGCCGTCTGCCGGCGAGAACGACCCCAAGGACGTCCCCATGGATCTGGGCAGTGCCGCCGGCGGACCGGAGCGCACCGTCCAGCTCTTCTTCGTCCGGGGCGACGTGCGCGCCACGTTGGAGGCGGTGCGGACCTACACCTCCGAGGTGGAGGGCGCCGGCCTGGCTGACACACTCCTGGTGGCGCCCTTCCTGAAGACGATCGTGGGGACCGATACCTACGTTGATGAGCTCTGGTAGCGGCCAATCAGACTTTTCTCCCAACGATCACCAGATCTCTCTCGGTGCCGTCGAGGGTGGCCACGGCCGGTAGCACGCCCCAGGACGCGAATCCGAACGACTCGAACAATCTCAAGCTGGCCGCGTTGTGCCCGAAGATGAATCCAAGCAGGGTCCGAATACCCAGACCGGGCGCCTGTGCGACGGCGGCGTCGAGCAGGGTTCGGCCGATCCCCTGACCCCGGCGGCCTTCGTCGACGTAGACGCTCACCTCCGCCGTGGCCTCGTACGCGGGCCGGCCGTAGAAGTCCTGAAAGCTCAGCCAGGCGTCGATCGCTCCGTCCGGTCCTTCGAGCACCCACAGGGGACGACGTACCGAGTGGCCATAGAACCAGGGGCGACGGCTCTCCACGGAGACCGGCGCCGTGTCCGCGGTAGAGACCCGGGTGGCGATCGTCGAGTTGTAAATCGCGACGATCGCCGGGAGGTCACCGGGAACCGCGTCGCGCCGCACGTTAGTCGGCAGTGGCCAGACCGATCGGGCACGACACCCCGGTACCACCGAGTCCGCAATAGCCGTTGGGGTTTCTCGCCAGATACTGCTGGTGGTAGTCCTCGGCGTAATAGAACGGGCCAGCTTCAGCTATCTCGGTCGTGATCTCGGCGTGGCCGGCGTCGGAAAGCACGTCTTGATAGGCATGGCGCGACGCCTCCGCCGACTTTCGCTGGGCGGATGACGACGTGTAGATGGCGGACCGATACTGGGTGCCGACGTCGTTGCC
>CAXMLU010000446.1:0-6208 GCA_964194255.1 uncultured bacterium | reverse complement strand
CCCCGCCAAGCGGGGGAGTCTGGGGTAGGGGCCCCAGGCGGGAAAAGTACGATGTGGCGGCCGTGGGCCAGCGCGCGTCGAAGGCGGCGGTCACCGCCCCGTTGCCGGCTGCCGATCAGCCCGCCAAGGCGCCGGCGCGGCGGCGACGGCCAGCGTCGGATCACTGAGCTCCGCACCGGTGCAACTTCTGGCCGACGAACTGCGCCGGATCGGGATCGAGGCCGGCCTCGATGCGGTCGGGATCGCACCCGCCGCGCCGTTCCTCGACACGCGGGCCGAGTTGCATCGGCGCAAGAAGACCGGTCTGCACGGCGGGATGCACTTCACGTACGGAGATCCGGATACCGCCACCGATCCCGCGTCGACCCTGCCGGGGGCGGCCGCCATCGTCGTGGGCGTTCGCTCGTATCTTCGCCGGCCGGCCGACGCCCCGCCGCCGGCCTGGCCAATGGGCGAGATCGCCCGCTACTCGTGGCAGGACCACTACCGGCCCTTGCGAGACGCCCTTGGCCGGATCGCCGGCCGTCTTGAGGCCGATAAGTGGCAGGCGGTGGTCCTGGTCGACGACAACTCGCTGGTCGACCGCGAGGCCGCCTACCGGGCCGGTCTCGGCTGGTACGGCAAGAACGCCAACCTGCTGATCCCGGACCGCGGCTCGTGGTTCGTGCTCGGCTCGGTGGTTACCGACGCCCCGCTGCCGCCAGCCGAGCAACGGGTGGCCGACGGGTGCGGCGCGTGCCGGCGCTGCCTCGATGCCTGCCCGACCGGCGCCCTCATCGCTCCCGGTGTTCTCGACGCCCGGCGGTGCCTGGCGTGGCTGCTCGAGGCACCCGGGGTTTTCCCGCGGGAGTACCGGGTGGCGCTGGGCGGGCGGGTCTACGGCTGCGACGAGTGCCAGGAGGTGTGTCCACCGAACCGCAGCGCCGCCCGGCACTTCCCTCCGCCAGCGGCGGACACCGGCGACGAGCCCGGCGTCGATCTTGTCAGGCTGCTGGCGCTGAGCGACGCCGAGGTGCTCGAACGCTATGGGCGCTGGTACATCCCGCGCCGCCGCGCCCGTTACGTGAGGCGCAACGCCCTGGTCGCGCTCGGCAACACGGCCGACGGCCATTCTCCCGCTGTCGAGTCCGTCTTATGCCGCTTCCTGGTCGACCCCGACCCGCTCCTTCGTGGGCACGCGGTCTGGGCGGCTGCCCGTCTCGGCCGCCATGACCTCCTCGCCGACCTCGAAATCACGGAGGAGGACGCCCGCGTCCGCGACGAATTGGCCGCCGCCCGAAACGAGGCCGGCCAGCCCACGCCGTGATCCGACACCTCTTGGTCACCAACGACTTCCCGCCCAAGGTGGGAGGCATCCAGTCCTATCTGTGGGAGTTGTGGCGGCGCCTGCCGCCCGCCGACGTGGTGGTGCTCACCACCCCGCAGCGAGGAGCGGCCAGCTTCGACGCCACTGCGCCGATGCGCATCGAGCGCACCCGCCAGCCGGTCCTTCTGCCCACGCCGTGGCTGGTCAGGCACATCCGTCGTCTGGCCGCCGAGACGGGTGCCGAGCTGGTCGTTCTCGACCCGGCCCTGCCGCTCGGACTCATCGGGCCGCGGCTCGGACTTCCGTACGCGCTCGTCCTGCACGGCGCCGAGGTGACCGTGCCCGGTCGCCTGCCGGTCACCCGGCCCCTGCTGTCGTCGGTGATCCGCCGAGCCAACCAGCTGATCGCGGCCGGCCCGTATCCGGCCGCCGAAGCCAGCCGAGCAGGACGAGGGCGGTTGCCCCCCGTGACCATCGTTCCTCCGGGAGTAGACGTCGATCGCTTCGTACCGCTCGACCCGCCCGCCCGGGCCGCGGCCCGCGCCTCCTTCGGCCTTCCGCCCGAAGGGCGGTTGGTGGTGAGCGTGAGCCGGCTGGTGCCGCGGAAGGGCATGGACGTTCTGATCAAGGCGACGCATCAACTGGCGGCCGGCCGGCCGGACCTCACCGTGGCCATCGCCGGAGCGGGCCGGGACCGTCCCCGGCTCGAACGACTGGTGCGCTCCACCGGCGCGCCGGTCCGCCTGCTGGGTCGGGTAGCTGACGGCCGTTTGCCCGACCTGTATGGATGCGCGGATGTTTTTGCCATGTGCTGTCGAGACCGGTGGGCGGGACTCGAACAAGAAGGGTTCGGCATCGTCTTCCTAGAAGCGGCGGCATGCGCGGTGGCCCAGGTGGCGGGGGACAGCGGCGGGGCAGCCGACGCCGTCGAGGACCCCAAGACGGGTCTGGTAGTGCGCCGACCCGGCGATCCGGCCGCGGTCGCGTCCGTGCTCGCCGACCTGCTCGATGACGCAGATCGCCGGTCACGTCTCGGCGCGGCCGCCCGTGAGCGGGTCGAGCGGGACTTCGCCTACGACGTTCTCGCCCAACGCCTGCGCGAAGCACTCGACACCATGGCCGACCGGCCGCGCATGGGATGACCGATCCGATGGCAAGGATCACCGGCATCGCCATCGTGCGGGCGGCATGGGCCGGGACCGCGGTCTTCGTTGTCGCCGCAGTGGCCGCGTTGCTCGCGCCGAACCTGGAACTGGTGGCCGTGATCGTCGATGTGGCCCTCTTCGCCGGCGGCGTCGTCTGCTTCCTGTGGGCCTACGCCATCGCAGTGGGCCGGAGCCGGGAAGTCGACATTGGCATCGGCGGCCTCTACTTCTTGCAGGGCACCGCGCCCGCTCCGGTGCAGCACCAACTGCTCGGCGCCCTGGCGGCCGAAATCGCCGGCGCGTTCATCACCGCGGGCCTGCGCCCGTTGAGCGGGCTGGCCTTCGGCGTGCTCAGCCCGCTGTGGGGCCTTGGTCTGTGCGGCCTGTGGGGTGCCCGGTATGGGACGTTCGGCCCACGCAGCGACGCCCGGCGGCAGTAGGCTGGCGTGGCCATGCATTGGGTCGTTCTGCTCGTCGGTTTGGATATCCCCGCCGCCTTGGCGTTGCTCGACTGCATCAACCGCGATCCGGAGCAATTCGAGGGGGGCTTCGCCGATCGCGCCGGCTGGCTGCGCTGGCTGGTCATCGCTCTGCCGCTGTCGTGGCCGCTGATCGGCTACGGGATCGTGTTCGGCTACTACTACTCTGTCGTCCGGCGCAACGCCCCGGCCCGGTTCTGACCGACTACTCATTCTCGGAGAGCGCCAACGATGGCGGAACAAGCCACCCAGCGGATGATCATCAGAGCCACGCCGGCCGAGTGCTTCGCGGTCGTGACCGACTTCGAGCACTACCCGGAATGGGCGGCGGACATCAAGCAGGTGAGCGTCCTTGAACGAGGCGAGGAGGGTCGGGCCGCCAAGGTCGCCTTTCGGGTCGCCGCCTTCGGCCGCAGCACGTCGCTGGTGCTCGTCTACCACTATGCCGGCGCACCGGCCCGGCTGTCCTGGACGCAGGACCACGGCGACCTGACGTCGCGCTACGAGGGCGAGTACTCGTTCGAGGCCAGCGGCGAGGATACCGAAGTCGTCTATCACCTGTACGTCGAGCTGAGAGTGCCGCTGCCTGGCTTCATCAAGAGGCGGGCGGAGGGCAGGATCATGGGAACGGCCCTGCGCGAGCTAAAGAGCCGGGTGGAGGCTTGACGGCGGGACGCTCCGCCCGAGTCCTGTTATTCACGGGAAAAGGGGGAGTGGGCAAGACATCGGTGGCGGCGGCGACGGCTCTGTGCTGCGCCGAGAACGGTCTGCTGACGCTGGTGTTGTCGACTGACACGGCCCATTCGCTGTCGGACGCCTTCGACCATGCCCTCGATGACCGGCCCCTTCAGCTCATCGACAACCTGTGGGGCCAGGAGCTCGACGCCACTGCCCGGTTAGAGGATTCGTGGGGCGACATACAGGCGTATCTCGCCGACCTGTTCGGCTGGGCCGGCCTTGAATCCATGGAGGCCGAGGAGCTCGCCGTCATCCCCGGCCTCGATGAGATCTTTGCGCTTGCCGACATCAAGTCCCACGCCGACTCCGGTCGCTGGGACGTGATCGTCGTTGACTGCTCGGCCACGGCGGAGACCATCCGGTTGCTTTCCCTGCCGGATGTGCTCGCCTGGTACATGGAACGGGTCTTCCCCCTCGGCCGCCGAGTGACCGGATTGGTCCGGCCGCTAGTGACCCGGCTCACCAACCTGCCCGTGGCCGGCGACGAAGTGTTCGCCTCCGGCCGACGTCTCTACGACCGCCTCGAAGGCGTTCGCTCGCTTCTCACCGACCCCAGCAGATGCAGCGTGCGACTCGTAGTCAACCCCGAGCGCATGGTCATTGCCGAGGCCCGCCGAACCGCGACCTACCTGTCGTTGTTTGGTTACCGAGTCGATGCCGTCATCGCCAATCGACTGCTTCCGGCCAAGATCACCGATCCTTGGTTCAAGGCCTGGCAGGAGACGCATCTCGAGCACCTGGCGTCCATCGAGGAGGGCTTCGAGCCGGTGCCGGTCCTCCGCGCCGAGTTGGCCGACGATGAGCTGGTGGGCATCGACCGGCTGCGCGACTTCGGCGCCGCTCTGTACGGCGATCTCGATCCCGCCGCCGTGCTGCACGAGGGCGAGATGCTTCGCGTCGAACGGCGAGGACGCTGGCACGTGTTGGCGCTGAAGCTGCCGTTTGCCGACCGTGACGAGTTGGAGCTCGGACGACGGGACGACGAGTTGCTCGTTCGCGTCGGCCCGCACCGCCGGGCGGTGGCACTACCGGACTCCCTGCGCCGGCGGGCCGTGGAAGACGCCAGACTGGTAGACGGATGGTTGGAGGTGAGGTTCGGTGAGCGAGCGCACGAGCGGTGACGCAGGAGCGGACCGCGTGTCCGCCACCCTGGAGCACCTTCAGTCCGCCGCGCTGGAGATGATCGCGGCGCTGCGCAGTGCTCTCGATCTGGCCGAAGACCTGGTCAGAGATCCGCCGCTCGCGGCGGCCGGCAACGGTCTGGCCAGCATGCTCGCCCAGGCCCTGCAAGGTGTGCAGCCCTTGCTCGGGGGCGATCGACGAGACGGTGCACCTGAAGGTCCTCAGCCGACGCCCCGCGTCGAGCACATCCGGGTTTCCTAAATGCGCCTTGTTTCGCTGAGCGCAGAGATCCCGTTCCGGGTCGAGCTGGAATTCGATCCGCGGGTGACGCTCATCACCGGTTTGGGCGACGAAGCGCAGTCCGCGTTGGCCGATGTCCTGGAAGGGGTCTATTCCGGGAGGGTCGAAGGGCTGAGCGGCCATGTCACCCTGGACGGAGCGCTTCTCGAGCTCAGTGCGGAGACCATCCTCCGGCTGGAGCTTCCCGCTGATCCTCCCGACGCCCGGCTACGTCGCCGGGACCTTCCTTTCGGCGACGCCGATGCACTTCAGGCGGATGAGGACGCCCAAGCCCGCACCCAGGCGGCCGCCGATGCGCGCGCCCAGCTTGAGATCGCGGTGGGGCAGGTGGCCGGCGCGGCGCGGGCCCACGCCGATGCCATCCAGCGTCACCTCGACGCCGAACGACGCATGGCCGAGGTGTCGGCTCAGCTCGATGAGCTGAGGAAGGGTCGAGAGGCGGTCGCCCAAGCCATCGGATCCCGAGAAGACCGCGCCGCCGAGGCAGCCGATCGACGCGCCGCCTTAGAGGCGCTTGTGATTCCTGCTGATCCTGGGCCGGTGGAGGCCGCCTTGGTCTCCCTCGAGGAGGCCACGACGTCCGACGCCGATGTCCCCCGCAAGGCGGCCGAGTTGCTCCCCGCGCTGGACAGCACGGCCCGGGAATTGGCCGCCATCCCCGACCGGAGCACTCCCGGCTGGGAGGCGCTGTCGGCCGGCAAGTTGGCCGAGGCTCGGGCCGCCCTGGCCGAGGAACAGGCCAAGGCGGGACTCCTTGGCTTCAAACCTGACGATGTGGCCGCTCTCGAGCAGGCCCACGAGAAGGTCGGTGACGCCGAGGAACGGACCGGTCAGCGCTTCGGTGGAGGCAAGGCCCGCCGCCGCCTCGAGGAGGCCAGGAACGAGGAGCAGGCCCTCTTGGCGCGCATGGGCCTTCACTCCTATACCGACCTGCTGCTCATGACCGCGGTTCCGTCCTTCGACGTGGAGTCCAAGGATCGGATCGACGCGGCCCGAATCGGCCTCGAAGAAGTCCAACAGCGGATCGATGACCCGGAGGAGCCTGCCGAGCGACTGCGGCGGGAGACGCTCGTCGCGCTGCAGGCGGAGTTGCGCCGGCAAGCCGCGATCGTGGCGGG
>CAXMLU010000445.1:0-7735 GCA_964194255.1 uncultured bacterium | reverse complement strand
CTCCTACATCCTCAGCGTCGACCGGCTGATGTACGACGCTCCCTATACGGCGGCCAACGAACCGCAGGCCATCTCCACGTGGCGTGACGACATGTTCACCGAGCAGACCGCTCTGCGCGACTGGGTCCAGGTCGCAGTCTCGTGGCAGATCAGCAGCGCCACCGACCAGGACCTCGCTGCGGCCGCTAACAAGGTCGACGCTGCTCTCGCCACGACGCGGGCCGATATCGAGGCCGTCCTTGCTGCCTCGTAGTGAGCTCGGCCCGATGCGCGGCTCGACCGCCCTTGAGGTTCGCCGAGGCCGTCCAACGTCCAACGTCACCAGCAGCTGACCGACCAGATCTCGGCTAGAGAAGGGAGAGCCCGTGAGCCACTACCAGCAGGGCCCGGGCTGGTGGCTGGCGTCTGATGGCAGGTGGTATCCGCCGGAGTCGGCCTCAGGATTTAAGCCAGCACGCGTCCGCGGTAAGGCGCTCAGCTCACCGCGCAGGTGCGGCTCCGGCTGGCTTGACGACTGTCGTGGTTCCGGCATCTCATCCCAGGTCCGGCCGTGTACCTCGCCTTGGTCGTGCAGGTCCGGGGCGGTTGAAGTGCTATCACCGTTTGTGATTTCGGCGTCGAAGGGATCGATAGTCGCCTTGATCGAGCCGAGTGCGCAGTTTGGGTGTCGAACCACACCGCTGTAATTGTCACAGGCTGCCGGTAGGGTCGCATGGTGGCCTGGGAACCGTGGCGAGCGTTGCGTGAACGCCCGCACATCACCTTCGCCCTCCGAACCCTCCCGGCCGGGATCCTCGGCGTCTACTGGCCTCGAGGAGCCCGGGCGGCGATCATCATCGACCCCGCGTTGACCCGCACCGAGCGCAAAGCGGTGCTCGCCCACGAGCTGGTCCACGATGAGCGGGGTGGGGGAGCGGACCAGCCCGGCATGCCGGTCTGCTGGTCGGCGGTGGTCGCCCGCGATGAGCGCCAGGTGGACGGCGAGGTCGCCCGCCGACTCGTGCCTCCTGCAGATTTGCGGGATTTCTGCGAGGCCCTGGTCGGGCTCGGCTACGGGGTGGAGGTCGCCGACGTCGCCGAACGCTTCGACGTCCCCGCCTGGGTCGCCGAGCGTGCTTTGCGGCTGCTCAGCCTGCGACCGTGACGTCCTCGTCGAGGGGGCATCTGCAATCACCATTTCGGGTGATTCTGGTCACTTCTGGTGGTATCCGGGGGCGTGTTGGCGGGTTTGGGGTGATCGGGTGCTACCAGCGCCAGGTGATGTCGAGCCGGTCGGGGTCGAATCGGTTCCGGCCCGGCACCGCCGGCATCACGGTCACCCGGTCGACGATCGAGCCGATCGCGGCGCGCTTCTGGTCGAGGGTCAGCCCGTCCCACCCGGCGCGCAGCGGTTCGCCCTGCCCGGCATAGATAGACGCCGCTGTCCGTCGGGTCGTGCCGGCCAGCGACCGGCGGATCTCGTCGAGACGGCCGTTCAAACCTTGCCGGGCGGCCAAGAACTCGGAGCGGCCGATCAGCCGGTCCACGTAGTGGTCGCGGGCCAGCTGGTCGAGCTGCGCCTCGAGGTCGGGGATCTCGCCGGCAAGCCGATCCGAGTCATCCGGGACGGCCGCGGCCGCCTCAGCCAGGGCCGGGACGTCCAGGCGGGCCAGCGCCCGGTCGGTGATCTCCTCCTCGGTCGCATCCGCGCTGATTGCGATGCCTCCGCAGCCGCCCACCCCCGGCCCGGAGGAGCACACGTAGCGGCGGCCCTTGTGCCCTTTGGCGTGCGCCCTCGAGATCATCCTCGTGTCGCACCGCCCGCAGAACAGCCAGCCGGAGAGCAGGTAGGAGCGGGCCGGGACACCCGCGTTGAAGCGCCGGCCCGGGTCCTTGAGGACGGCCCGGACTTGCTGCCAGGTCGTGTCGTCGAGGATCGCCGGCCACACCGCCGGCGCCACCACGGGAGCGTCGACGCCGAGCTCACGGATCCCATGGGAGCGCATCCCGGCCACCCGGGCGGATGTGAGCACCCTGCGCAAGCTTGTCTGACGCCATGGCCCGCCGGACACCGATGGGACGGCGCGGCGTTGCCAGTCGGCGCAGATCCCCCACAGTGTCTCGCCGGCGAGCACCCTGCCCGCCGCCTCCCGGATCAACGTCGCCTCCGAATCACGGATCGTGAATCGGTCGGATTCGTATCCGAAGGGGCGGCCGCCACCAACAACCGCGCCGGCGGCGGCGAGCTCGGCGTGCTTACGCAGCGTGCGCTCCGCTTTCATCTCCGACTCGTAGCGGGCCGACGACCCGACCACCCGCGCCACATGGCGGCCCGTCGCTGTGGCCAGGTCGTACCGCCCGGCCCTCACCGTCTCGATCAGGATGCCGGCCTTGTCGACCAGGTCGATGAACGCCTCGAGCTCCTTTATCGACCGATGCAGCCGGTCCGGGTGCCAGGCCACCAGAGCGTCCAGATGTCCGGCCCGGATGTCGTCGCAGAGCCGCTCATATTCCGGCCGGCGCTTGCCGCTGTACGCGCTCACGTCGTTGTCGACATAGACGCCGGCGACCTCCCAGCCGCGGCTGTCAGCGAGGGCCCGGCAGTCCTTCTCCTGCCGCTTGACGCCGGCGGCGTCCCCGGCCCGGTCGTCGGAGATCCGGCAGTAGACGGCTGTACGGGTCATGGGACATACGCTACCATCGAGTGTCGATGACATCATCCGGTCGAGGCCTTATGGCCAGCGTTTCAGTGGTGAAGATGGCGTCGGTAAAGGTATCAGGCATCTTCATGTTGTTTCATGAAATATCATGGGAGTCAAGACGTGGACTGGGTTGACGCCGCGAGAGGGTGGATCGACGAAGCGGAGCGGGTGGTGGTGCTCTCCGGTGCCGGCATTTCCACCGATTCGGGCATCCCTGATTTCCGGGGACCGCAAGGGGTGTGGACGAAGAATCCGGGCGCGGAGAAGATGGCCACCCTGCAGCACTACCTCGCCGACCCCGCGGTCCGCCGTCAGTCGTGGCGTAACCGGCTGACGTCGCCGGCGTGGTCGGCGGTGCCGAACGACGGGCATCGGGCCATCGTCGAGCTCGAGCGCCGCGGCAAGCTGCTCGCCCTGGTGACCCAGAACATCGACGAGCTGCATCAGCAGGCCGGCTCGAATCCGGAGTTGGTTCTGGAGGTCCACGGCACCATGCGGTGGGTGCAGTGCTGGTCGTGCGGGGAGCGGAGACCGATGGAGCGGGCCCTGGCCCGCGTCCGGGCGGGGGAGGCGGACCCCGATTGCCGGAGCTGCGGCGGCATCCTCAAGTCCGCCACCATCAGCTTTGGCCAGAACCTCGACCCGGTAGTGCTCGGCAAGGCGGAGGAAGCGGCGTCGACCTGCAACCTGCTGCTGGCCGTCGGTTCGAGCCTGACCGTCTATCCCGCCGCGGGCCTGGTTCCGGTGGCCCGAGATGGGGGAGCCCGGGTCGTCATCGTCAACGCCGGGCCAACCCCGTACGACGATCTCGCCGATGCCGTGCTCCGCGGTTCGATCAGCGAGATCCTGCCTGCCATTTGCCGCGATGCACCACCTCAGCCTCGGGACGACGCCCCCGGCTGAGCGAAGACGACGGGTGGTCCTGGCCGTCGGCGAATCCGAGGGCAATGGCGCCGATTGGCCGATATGTCGCCGGGATCTCCAGCTCAGCCACCAGGCCGGCCTCGCCCCGACCGATGCGGACGAAACACGCGCCCAGCCCCTGATCGACGGCCGTCAGCAGCATGAGCAACGAAGCCATGCCCGTATCGACATCCCAGTACGGGACCGGCCAGTCGGTGGTGACGCCCGCCTTGTCCGGCTCGGCATAGCGATCGCGGTACGCCTGTTCGCTGGATAGGGGCAGGACGATCACCGGCGCCCGGAGCATCCCGGCCCAGGTCGGCTCCGCCCGCCAGGCCGGCTCGGCGACGTGGCGCCAGAACGCCTCGGTCCCGGCTCCCTCCAGCACCACGAACGCCCATCCTTGGGTGAAGCCGGCCGACGGCGCCCGCTGGGCGTTGGCCAGTACTTGGTCCAGCACCCCGGCTGGCACCGGCCGGGTCGAGAAGCTTCGCACCATCCGCCGGCGCCGGACCACGTCCTGGAACTCCACAAGAGGGAATGTTGACCGACGGAGTAAGGTTTGACCAACTATGGCGACGTTTCGAGAACTCCTGCAGCAGGCCAAGTCCCGTATCCGAGAGGTCGATACCGCCGCTGCGGAGCAGGAAATAGCCCGACCGGGTACAGCCGTGCTCGACGTCAGAGAGCCCGATGAGTACGAGCAGGGGGCGCTGCCTGGCGCCGTCCACATCCCTCGCGGCTTCCTCGAGAGCCAGGTCGAGACCAAGGTGCCGGACAAGTCGGCACGGGTCGTCGTGTATTGCGCCGGCGGGACCCGATCGGCCTTCGCCGCCGAGACCCTGGGCCATCTCGGCTACACCGACGTCGTCTCCGTGGCCGGCGGGTTCAACAAGTGGAAGAACGAGGGCCGCGACTGGCGAGCCCCCCGGTCCTTGACCCCGGAGCAGCGCAACCGCTATCAGCGCCACCTCCTGCTGCCCGAAGTCGATGAGGCCGGCCAGCTGAAGCTGCTCGACTCCAAGGTGCTCCTCATCGGCGCCGGTGGCCTGGGATCGCCCGCCGCCCTGTATCTGGCCGCGGCCGGGGTGGGCACCCTCGGGATCATCGACATGGATGTGGTCGACGCGTCGAACCTCCAGCGCCAGATCCTGCACAACATGGATCGCATCGGTGAGCGCAAGGTGGATTCCGCCAAGAAGACGTTGACCGGACTGAACCCGGACGTGAACGTGGTCACCTACGACGTCCGTCTCGGCGCCGACAACGTGTTGTCCATCTTCGAGGGCTACGACGTCATCGTGGACGGAACCGACAACTTCCCGACGCGCTACCTGGTCAACGACGCCTCCTTGAAACTCGAGATCCCGGTCGTGCACGGTTCGATCTTCCGTTTCGAGGGCCAGGCCAGCGTGTATCTCCCTCACCAGGGTCCGTGTTATCGCTGCCAGGTGCCGGAGCCCCCGCCCGCCGACCTGGCGCCGTCCTGCGCCGAGGCCGGGGTGCTCGGCGTGCTGCCCGGGATCATCGGCAGCATCCAGGCCATGGAGGCCATCAAGCTGCTGCTCGGCCTGGGTGACCCGCTGGTGGGCCGCTTGTTGGCCTACGACGCCCTGGAGGAGAGCTTCCGGGTGTTCAAGGTGAATCGGGACCCCGAGTGCGCGGCGTGCAGCATCGACCCGGCCGAACTGTCCATCGCCGAATACGACGAGCTCTGCATGCCTCACCCCAAGCAGCCTCCGGCGGCATAGCGACGAACGAACCCGGACGACTGTGTGCTCGCGAGACCACGAAACACGTTCTGCCCGGTGGGCGTGGGTGTCGCTGGTTGACCCGGAGGACGTCCTAGTGGTCGTCTGTGAGATGACAAGGTGGTACGACTCAGCCGCGCATTGCATGCGAACAGCAGTTCTGGCGCCTACGAGCTGTGATGTAGCGATGTGAACCCGAGGGCGGCCATGGCCCCCGACAAGCTGATTGCCATCGCAACCAGAGGTGACTCCAACGGGTCGTAGCTTGATCGATGCAACCGCCGCCGTACGAGCGCCTCCCCAAAGTATCCAAGGACCATCGCTGCCCCGAGGCCGCCTAGGACCAGACGCGAAGGCGCGGTCGCAGCGCTAAGGAGGCGACCGGTCACGACTCCTTGTGCAACGAGCATGTAGATCGGTGCCGAGAGCGCCGTACCCATGATGACTGAGTCACGGGCCACCGTCTCGGGCCGGCCATGGAGAAGGGGAAGATCGTAGGGGTGGCGGCGGTTCAGCGCCAACGCCATCCCCGCAACCCCCGTAGCGAGCTGAGCAGCCGACACCGCTCCGAGCAACCGGTCGCGATCCATATTGCATATTGCTCGAATCTGGTGCTCACCCGCACCTCCGTGGCGTCGTCGGCTATCCCGAAGTGAGTAGAGCAGCTCTTCAACACCGACTGCTTCGGCACGGTCTTGCCGGCTTATCGCTCGCGCTACTACTGATCTTGGCCTGGTGGCCGGTTCGGCGAATCCTGTGGAGCGCGGTCGCAGTGAGCCCGTCGCCGCAGCCCGCTCAGCTACGCGCCGCATCGGCCTCCTTCGTAGGGTTCCCGGGAGGCGGCGTGACGGCGTACGGCGACGCCCCGTCGCAGGGGAACTTTGCGGGTGGACACTGGCCTCCCCCGCGGTCGCGCTGGCGGCCACCCCGAGCGGCCGCGGCTACTCGGTAGCGGCGGCCGGCGGCGGCGGGTTCAGCTTCGGCGACGCCGGCTTCTTCGGTTCGATGGGCGGAACGACGCTGTATGCGCCCGTCATCGGGATGGCCGGGCATGGCATCGGCCGCGCCCAGGTCGCCCGGCTGACCCGCCAGACGGGCGTGCGGGGTGTATGCCGCCGACGCAAAGGTGTTGACCACACGCCCCGATCCGGATGCGGTGCGCGCCCCGGACCTGGTCAACCGAAACTTCACGGCTGACCGGCCCGACGCCCTGTGGGTGAGCGACCTGACCTATGTGCCCACCCGCACGGGGATGGCCGCTGTCGCTGGCGTGATAAGCGCCTGATCACAGACGGGTCAGAGGTCGAGGTCCCAATCGCCCACCGGGGGGACTGCGTTCGTGTCGGCTTTCCCGCGACCGCTTGGTTCTTCAGGTCTGCGGGGTTCGCGGACAGCGTTGAATTATGGCCCGGGCCGCCAGAATGACGCCGAGACGCCGGCAATCTGCACCGCCAGCAGCTCGGCATAGGCCTGAAGCGACAATGCATCTAGACGACCCCGGCGATGACCGGCGATCGTATCGGCGATGAGCTTCAGATCGTATCCGCTGGGGGCCGTGCCGCCGAGTTGTCGGATCGCCTTTGCGGGGCCCATCTTGATGAACTCCGCCGGTGGTAGGCCGGGCAGCTGCCACACGATGAATGACAGAAACCTGGGATACGTATCCTCACCCATCGTAGGCGCCGCATAGCTGCGCTGCTCGAATGCCATCACGCGGAGCCCGTGTAGTCGCGTGGTGAGCAGATGGCAATAGTGTTCGGTTCCGCTCGGCACTGCCTTCCAAAAGCGCCCCACAAGTTCGGGTGCCTCGGACTGGTACGTCCAGCCATGCTCGGCCGCCCGTCGATCTCCGCCACCGGGTCACTCACCAGACGGGATGGGTAGACCAAGACGGGGAGCCCCGGCCGGTCCCCTTCATGGCCGTTCGGGGCTCCCCGCCGGAGGGCGGCCGACGGGGCGTCAGTCTGCACGCGACCCTGTCTGAGCGGCGACGACGCCTCGTATCGACTTTGATCGTTCGGGGTAGGTTCCTGCTGTGCGCTGGTTCCGCAACTTCAACAAGGCCTTGGAAGAGCACGTCTTACGCGATCCCAATTTCGAGCGAGATTCAGCTACTTGGGGAGGGTGGGCGGCCGAGCATGGCTGGACGTACCAGTCCGAGGCACCTCCAACCCAGAACGCGTCATCGCCCCGGCTAGCGGTTGGCCGGGACGATGACAATCAACGGGAAGCGCGCCACGGGAACCGACGGTTGGCGTCGGCTCCCGCGCTGCGCACTTGTTGAATACCCGAGCCGCCTGGTTTTCATGCGATGGGATGAACTCCGCACGAACGGGCTATCCGCGCCTGGCAAGCGTCGTGAACTCGAACCCACTCCGCGCATTTGCACTGACCCAGGTC
>CAXMLU010000444.1:0-3920 GCA_964194255.1 uncultured bacterium | reverse complement strand
AACGCCAATCTGGCCCAGCCCGGCTACTACATGCTGATTGTGCTCGATGCCAACGGACGTCCTTCCTCCGCCACCTGGGTACATGTTGGATAACTCGACAAGGATGGCGACCCCAGGATCACGTATCATGACCAGTGGCAGCATGGGCGAAATGAGGGTCGCATGCGGATGTCGAGGACCTACTCTCGGAAGAGAGTTCCGCAGTTCATCGCCGCCGCCGGGCTCGTCGTCGTGGGTTTCGGCGTCATGGCCGGAGTCGCCTCCGCCCACCACGGTGCCATCACCGCCCAGACCGGCTGCTCTGGCGTCGTCTCTTACACCGTGACCGACTGGAAAACGTTTGGGCCGGGCTCGATCAATCCGGACATCCGTGTCTCCTATCGCACCTCGGGCGGCCTGGTCACGGTCGTCGACGGCGCGTTCACACCGACGCAAGTCGTGTTCAGCGGGACGTTCACGCCGACGCCGGACACGCCAGGCACGCTCGTCTATCTCGAAGCGGAGGCCATGTCGCCCTGGGGCGACGGCCGGCCGCCGGGCTCGACCCGCTCGACGTCGGTCACCATTCCCGCGCTCTGCACAACGACGACCACGGCCGCGCCGACCACCACGACCGGGCCACCGAGCGCGACTGGGCCGACGACGGGGCCGGCGACCGCGCCGGCGACCGCGCCGGCGGTCAGCGTCCTCGGCAGAGAGCTGACCGCAGCTCCGTCCGTCGCGCACCCGCCACAGACACTGGCCCGCACGGGGTCGGACATCGGCTGGAGCCTGGGATTGGGCGGGCTGCTGATCCTGCTCGGCGCGTCCGCCTTCACCGTCGGAGTCCGTGCTCGCTAGCGCGTGGTGGGACGGCTACACGCCGTCGGGCGCCGGCACCACCAACACGGGGATGGACGATCGGTGGAGGAGCTTGTGCGGTACCGAGCCAAGGATGACGCCCATCAACGGGCGCTCGCCATTGCCCCCGACGACAATCACCCGGGCCTGTCGGGACTTCGCCACGCTGAGCAGCGAATCCACTGGCCGCTCTGGAACCACCAGACCCTCAGCCTTGACGGCGGGGTCCAGTTCACCCGCGGCCTTGACCGCCTCGCTGACTACGGCCGCGCCGATGGCCTCGACCCGCTTCTTGTAGTCCGCAGTTTCACCACCGACGGGAATGACTTCGTAGCCGAACACCACCGCGAGCGGGGCATCGAAAGCCCGGGCCACAGATACGGCGACCCGGAGCGCCGCCTTGGACCCGTCGGAGCCGTCATAGCCGACGACAATGTCACCGGCCATCAGTCGACCACCACAGTCACGCCGGGCGTCAGCGGCGGCGCCGGCCCATCGATCGTGTCAGCTACTTCCCGGCCTCGTTCAAAGAACTCGGGACGTCCCGCCCGCCACAACAGCATCAGCGGTACGCCGAGAATCAACAGGCCGACGCCCATGATCAGCGGCGGCCCAAATCCCTTGGCAAAGAAGCGGAAGTGCCAGATCTTGAAGTCGAAGTGGATGAACTTGAGCCACGCCGTCGTGGTCGACGTGCTGTTGGCCGGATTGGAATAGACAAACAGCGACTTCAGGAATGCCCAGGTGAGGCCCAGGGCGCCGAGCAACGGAGCCAGCCCGATCAGGACGAGATTCTTGAAGCTCTTGAAGAGATGCCGGCGGTAGTACACGACGCAGGCGTAGCCGGTGAGCGCGTAGTAGAAGGCGATGCCGAATCCGAGGGCCAGGATCGAGTCGCCGAGCACATCCTTGCTGATCAGTGACAGTCCCACGTACCAGACGATAGAAAGCCCGCCGAAAAAGACGGTGGCGAACCCCGGCGTCAGATACCGCGCGTGGATGTCGGCGAACTTCCTCGGTGCGGCCCGGTGTACAGCCATCGAGAGCGCGGAGCGGGCCGCCGGCAGAATAGTGGTCTGGGTCGAAGCCGAGGCGGACGTGAGCACGGCCAGGATCAGCAGCTTGTTCCACGGGGACCCGAATACGTCCTTGCCCAGAGCGCTGAGGACGTCGCTGCTGTTCTTGGTCAGGAAATCCGCCCCGTGAAATGCCTGGGCGGCGACGGTCACAATCACGTAGATCCCAACCAGGATGAGCGTCGACAGCAGCGCGGCAATACCGGGTGTGCGCTTCGAGTCCTTGGACTCCTCATTCACGGTCACGGCGGTGTCCCATCCCCAGTAGATGAACACCGCGGTAAGAACGCCCGACGCCAACGCGCTTGTCGACCCGATGCTGAAGGGATTAAGCCAACCAGCGCGCGGATGGAGGCCGCCCGTGGTGTCGCCCGAATACACCTTGATCAGCGCCACCAGCGCGAAGCCGGCGAGTATGACGATCTCGGCCCCGAGCAGCGCCACCTGGGTGCGAGCGGAAAGCTCGATGCCGACGTAGCAGATCCACGTCATGATGATGATCCATACCACCCCGACGACGGTGACCCAGAACACTCCGTTGGCGACGCCGTCAGCCCCGAAGAAGAGGAACGTGTACTTCCCGGCGATCTGGCTGAGGCTTGGCATCACCACCAGGTCGGTCATGACGATGCCCCAGCCCGCCAGCCAACCGAGATTGGGTCCCATAGCCCGGGTGACCCAGGTGAAGGTTGTCCCGCAGTCGGGGTCGGCGCGGTTCAGATAGAAGTACGCGGCGGCGATGAACAGCATGGGCGCGAACGCCAACAGCATGATCGCCGGGGCGTGGAGGCCCACGGCGAGGGTAACCAGCCCCAATGATGCCGCCAGGCTGAAGGCGGGCGCGGTCGAGGCCACGCCGATCACGGTCGTCGACAGCAGGCCGAGCGCGCCCCCCTTCAGGCCCTTGGCGCCCGACTCTGAAGGCAGACCGGCAGCGACCGCGGTTGTGTCCGCCAAAGCAACCCCCCAGGTAGTCTGGCGAGAGATTCGCAGATCACAGGCGAAGATGCAAGCAAGTTCGTTGCAATTCCGCTAGAACGCGCCGGAATCGCTTGCAAACTGGCCGGATGGCCGCCAAGATCGGAGCGTACCGACAACAGACTCGGGGAGACATATGTCTACTTTGGCCGGAACTGACGTCACGCTCGCCAACTACATCGGCGGCCGATTTCGCCCCGGGCGCGGGGAAAAGCTCGATCCGATCGTCGACCCGGCCACCGGCAAGGTGATCGCCGAGGTCACCGGGGCGAGCGCCGACGATGTCGATGCCGCCGTGGGCGCCGCCGCAGGCGCATTCTCGGGCTGGGCGGCGGCCACTCCCGGGGAGCGCAGCGCGGCGCTGCTGGCGCTCGCCGATTGCATCGAGGAGCACGCCGACGAACTGGTCGCGTTGGAGTCACTCAATGTCGGGAAGCCAATAGCTGCCGTTCCGGAGGAGCTCGGCTTTGCGGTCGACAACCTGCGGTTCTTTGCCGGTGGAGCGCGCCTCCTCGAGGGCCGGGCGGCGGGGGAGTACCTCACCGGGTACACGTCGATGCTGCGCCGCGACCCGGTCGGTGTGGTGGCGTCGATCACACCGTGGAACTACCCACTGATGATGGCGGTCTGGAAGCTCGGTCCGGCGCTCGCGGCCGGATGCACGGTGGTGATCAAGCCGTCGGAACTGACACCGCTCACCACCCTGAAGCTGGCCGAGCTGGCGGGGGACATCCTTCCGGCGGGCGTGCTCAACGTGGTCACCGGCGATGGCGAGGTGGGCGCGTCCCTCGTGCGCCACGCGCAGGTCGACATGGTGTCGTTGACGGGCTCGGTGCCAACGGGCAAGGCCATCGCCGAGGCGGCCAGCCAGAGCCTCAAGCGCGTGCACCTCGAGCTCGGTGGCAAGGCCCCGGTGATTGTTCTCGACGATGCCGACCTGGAGCAGGTCGTGGCGGGCATCCGGCTGGCCGGCTTCGCCAACGCCGGGCAGGACTGCACCGCCGCGTGCCGTGTCATCGCCGGCGC
>CAXMLU010000443.1:0-2693 GCA_964194255.1 uncultured bacterium | reverse complement strand
GAGCCATGCGCAGTGCTGCTGGCCGGACTCGGCAAGCCGTTCACCGCGGCCGCCGTGCGCCGGGCGGCCGAGCTCGCCAGCCAGGCGGAGTTGACCACCGATACCCCCGTTGCCGTGCTCACCATCGCCAAGGTGTACGGATCGTCCTTTGGACTACCCAATCCTGGGCTCATGCCGACCAAGAAGGAGCGCGACGCCCAGGTCAAGCTCCTCGAGGACACCATCGCCGCGCTACGCAAGCGCGGCGTGCACGCCGATGGTCAGGTGGCCGTGACACGCAAGTTCCTCCGAACAATTATCCACGTGGCACAGGTGCGCCAGGCCGAGTACGTGGTCATGGACGATCAGGGCGGCAGCCCGCTGCGGCGGTGGCTGGAGGGCGACGCGGCTCGCTACATCCGCCGCCGCGTTCCCCCCGGTACCACCGTCGAGGTTGTGCCCGAGCAGGCGCGGCCCAGTCCGGCATAAAAGGCGACGGACGTGGATCGGCAGTCAGGTCCGTAGCTGCATCCCCCGGGAAGCGGCAGACGTGCATGGTCAATCCTTCCCAGCTAGGGACCGCTGACAGCCGCCAGGCTCCCCTCTCATTTCGAGCGAGCTTGCGCTCTAGGCTGGTCGGTACGGCCGCGATGGACGACGGTCCCCAGGTGCTCGGCGGCCTTCCGGTCGGCGGACTCGCGCGACTTGGAGTAGTGCCTGGCCAGCACCGCCGGACCGTGGCCCTGACGCTGCGCGACCACGCTGATGTTGAAGCCCGCATCAAGGAGCTCGCTCGAGGTGAACTTCCGCAAGGCGAGGATCGACCCGTCGAAACGTCGTTCGCCCATACCTTCAGCCGAGGCCGCTTCCCGGCGCTGGGCGGCGCGGATGGCCACGCCGACCCACTTCTCGCTCCGCCCGAGCCGCACACCGATCTCCTGCTGCGACATGGCACCTGCCGGAGGCGGCCCGCGCCGGCCGGCGACGAATGCGGCCGGCCGAGATCGGTACAACCGCAACGCTTCGTTCTCCATCGCCACCGAGGCGGGGGTCTTGTCCTCGATCCCCAGATGCCCCTTGAGTACCCTGACGCGCCGCGTCAGATAGTCAGGCGACATGGGCCGCGAGCAGTCCGGCTCCGAGCTGAACAAGAACACTTCAAAATCGACGACGGCGCCGAACAAGTCGGCGCGCTCATCCATCGCGTCGCGGTGCCGCGCCAGCATGGCCATCGTCTCCGAGTCGATATGGAATGCCCGCACCCGCCGAGTCTTCGTGCTTTTCAAGTGGCCCGACTCGGCCACGGAGCTATCGACCGTAATCTTCGCCTCATCCCAGTCGATCCGTGATTGCCGGATACCGGCCAACTCGCCCCGCCGCATCCCGGTGACGGCACCAAGCGCCAGCAACGGTGCCACGTCGGGGATCACGTCGGCCGCGGTCGCCAGCAACAGACACAGCTCGTCAACCTCGGGCGGCACCCGCTCTCTCGAGACGAACTTGCTCGTCGGAAGTTCGAACTCGGCCATGGGGTTCTTCATGATCATCCCCCGACGCTTGGCCCAGCGGAAGAACGGCGCATACAGCGACTTGGCAAGGTTCATCCGTGACCGGCTCATCCCGGCTTGGCGCATTTGGCCGAAGATGCGTTCGACGGTGGCGACGTCGACCCGAGCCAGCTTCAGGTCGCCGATCGATGGTGCGAACCACCGGCGATGCACTTTGCGATACTCCGTGACCGTCGACTCCTCCCGACCCTTCTCCTCCGATAAGTGGGCTAGGTAAAGGTCGATCGCCTCGTCGACGGTCAAACCCTCCTGCTCCCGATCCGGAGCTTGCGCGCTCTCGATCTCGGCCACGAATGCCGCAAGCTGAACAGTCGCGGCGCGTGTCGACGCCGCCTTCACCTTGCGGTAGACCCGCCGCGGCGACCCATCGGCGTACTTCGCCGTGACCGCCAGTCCCCACATGCCGTCCTTGAGGGCGCGCATAGACCCGCCCCCCTTGGGGGAACGCTGACGGCCTGGAGCCCGGCCGGCGATCGGCGCAGACTCCGCGGCGGGCTCGCTTCGGATCGATCCGACCACTGACAGGTGTTCGACTCGAACACAAGCGGGTTCGCCTTCGCAGCCGCCGATCCGGACACCGTCATCGACAGGTCCATGAGCCAGCTCCCAGACCACGCGGCGGACGCTGAGTAGCTTCCCGTTGACGCGGATCAGACCAGTGCCGTCAGAGCGGCGCGCTCCCTCCCAGACATCATGTTTTCCTGCTTTTCGGGTCTTGGCCGCGATCCGCGATCCCAGCTCCGGCATCCGAAAAGTATACGTTAGGAGTATCCGAGACCGAGTTACGCGACCAAAACGCGTATTATCGACGAACGCATACTTCTTCATAGATGCCCAAAACTGCCGCTGACCTGCATCTTTGTTGGTGGGGGTGGGGAGGATCGAACTCCCGACGCGCAGATTAAAAGTCTGCCGGTCTTCCACTGACCTACACCCCCAGGGAGACGCACCAAGGGTAGGCGAAACGCTGGGCCGGACTCGGCGGACGACCTCCTACTGTCGGGGTCCCTGTCACGCCGTCAGTCCCGTACTCGAGCGGCTCGCTCGAGAAATGGCGGGCCGGGTGACGCTGGTGAAGGTCATGTGGACGAATCGCCAGAGGTGGCGCGACGGTTCTCCTGAGGGGATCCCGATAGCTGGTCCACC
>CAXMLU010000442.1:0-5992 GCA_964194255.1 uncultured bacterium | reverse complement strand
CCCCGCCGTTGACGAGGTCCACGACCGGCTGGCCGCCCACATTCCCGCGCAGGACGCGGCGGCGATTGTTCATGGCGACTACCGGATCGACAACTGCATGGTCGGCTTTGATCACCGGATTGCGGCGGTACTCGACTGGGAGCTCTGCACGCTCGGCGATCCGCTAGCCGACGTCGGCATGCTCCTCATCTGCTGGACCCGGCCCGGCGACGAGCTGATGGCCCGACCCGACTCGCCGACCGTCCTGCCGGGATTCCCTGATCGCGATCAGGTGCTGGCCCGGTATGCGGCAGCGTCCGGTCGGGACGTATCGGCCATCGCCTACTACCAGGCGTTCAGCTTCTGGAAGCTGGCCTGCATCAGCGAGGGCGTCTTCGCTCGGTATGCGGGTGGAGCCATGGGCGCCCAGCCCGGGATCGATCTTTCAGTCATGGCCGACGGGGTAACGCGTCTTTCTGAGGCGGCCCGCCTCACCCTCGACCGCACGGGCGCGGCGTAGGCTCGCGCTCAATGCGCTTGGCCGTCACGCTCCTGGCCGTGAGCCTGGCCGCCGGTGCGGGCTGCGGCGGAGGGTCCACCTCGGGGGCGTCGCGAATCAAGACGGGGACGTCTCAAACCAAGAGCGACCCGGCCGGCGAGATGGTCCGGGCCTCCGACCAGACCGGGGACGGGAAAGTCGTGCTGGTGGAGACGGCCGTGCTGAAGGTTCCGAGTTACGTCGTCATCCAGGGCGACCAAGCCGAACAGCCCGGTCCTATCCTCGGCGTATCACCTCTGCTGGCGGCGGGGACGTTCCGGACGCTGCTGATCCAGCTGGCCACGCCGTTGGCCGCGGGGAAGAAAGCTTGGGCGGTCGTGCGGATCGAGGGCAACGGCGACCACCTCTTCGATGACGCCCATGACCCGGTGGCGGGGTCCGGGACGAACGCCGTGGCCGTTCCCATCCGGGTACTCGTGCGGGGCGCCTGAGCTACTAGCCTCCGGACCGTGTCCGCCACCGAGCCGCCGGCCAACCGCCCCGATCACCCCGCGTTCCGGGCGTCGTGTGCCCTTGGCATTCTCGGCATCGTTCTGCTGTTCGTCGGTGCCGTGACGGGGATCCACGGGGTGTTGTACAGCGCGGTCGGTGCGGGCGCGGCGTCACTGCTGGCGGCCCTGGTCTGGCGCTCCGATCTGGTGGCCAACTGGCACCAGGAGCACCCGCGCGGCCGTTCCTGAGGTGGCGGAGCGCCCGAGCCTCACCGAACTCGGAACCGACCTGGCCGCCGAACAGGCCGACCTCATCTCCGCGGTGACTCCTCTGGATGAGCAAGGGTGGGCATCGGCCACGCCCGCGACGGGATGGAGCGTTCGGGACCAGATCGCGCACCTGGCCTATTTCGATGGCGCCGCCGCCCTGGCCGCCTCCGATCCGGAGGCATTCGAGAAATTGGCGGCGCTCGCCGAGGTACCCGGTTTCGAATCCGCGACCCTGCGCGGCGAGCTTTCGGGGGCCGCCACGTTGGAATGGTGGCGGGAGGAATCAGCCGGACTCCACGGGAACATCGCCGGCCTGAATCCGGCCCAACGGGTCCCGTGGTACGGACCGCCGATGAGCGCCCTATCGATGGTCACCGCCCGGATCATGGAGACCTGGGCCCACGGCCAGGACGTGTGCGATGCGCTGGGCGTGGCGCGCGTGCCCACCGCCCGGCTCCGCCATATCGCCCACATCGGCGTCCGTACCCTCGCCTTCAGTTACGCAGTTCGGGGCCGGGAGCCACCCGCTACGCCGGTTCGGGTCGAGCTCACCACCCCAGGTGGTGAGACCTGGGATTGGGGTCCGACCGATGCCGAAGACGTGGTGCGCGGCCCGGCCATCGACTTCTGCCTGGTGGTCACCCAGCGGCGACATCGCCAGGACACCGCGCTCGAGTCCAGCGGTCCCGTCGCTGCCGAGTGGCTTGGCTTGGCCCAGGCGTTCGCCGGGCCACCAGGCTCGGGTCGGCCCCCAGCTACCTAACCGTAGCGCCATGCGACAACTCGCCCATTTCTTCGTCTGACTCCGCCGTGGGTGCCAGACGAGAAAACCGGCGATTTGTGACTGACCCGCGGCCGCGCGCTAACTGAGGAGCGGAGCCAGGGACCCGCTACACGTGCAGGCGGCGTCACCGATGTAGCCGACGCCGTAGAGGTCTTCGATCGTGCGGAGCACGCCGGCGTGGTCGACGGGGGTGGCCATCGTGGCGCCTGGCCGGGTGTGGCCGGAGATGACGAGCGTGGCCACGTGGCCGCCGGCCGCCGACCCACAGCAGCCAGCCGGGGACCCGCCCTCGTCCCACGTGACGATGATCACGCCGCCGGCCGCGTACCAGGCAGAGCCGAGCACGGGATCGATGAACGAACGCAACCAGCTATCGGCAGTTTCGGTCGAGCAGTCGTGGCCGTCATGGCAGAGGTTGGGGCTGACCCACACGAAAGCGGGAGGGCTGCGTCCGCCCACGTCAGCAGCGAAGGAGGTGAAGGGCCGGACCCGGCCACACGAGGCCGAGGCGACCAGATGGCGGACGTACACCCAGGGGTTGTGCTTCTTGGCGTAGCCGTCAGCGGCCGACGGCCCTTGATAACAAGGAGAGGGCATGCCCTCGGCGTAGGCGGCCCAGCTGACGCCGGCACCGTCGAGCTGGTCGGCGAGCACCGGTCCTTCCACGCTGCATCCCGTGCAGTCGCTGTTGATGCCGAAGGTGGTTCCGGCGATGAGGTCGAGGTAGTTGGGCAGGCTGGGATGCGTGGCTGCGAACGCGACCGTGGCCAGCCCGAACCGCCCGGCCAGCCCGTTGATGTACGGCGCCGAGGCAGAGCCAATCACGGAGCTGAACTCGCGGTTCTCCATGATGACGAGCAACACATGGGGTGGGGAAAGGGTTGGAGCGGCGCTGGTCGGCGTGGTCGTTGACGTCGAAGAAGGGGGCAGGGAGACAACCGTGGCGGCCGTCGTCCTGGTCGGCGCGGTGCTCAGGGCCCGGCGCGACGAGCCTGAGCAGTCGGTGAGGGCAACCGCAAGGAGGGCGGCGGCGACGGCCCGGAGCACCCGCCCTTTCCCCGTTAAGACGCGGCCTTCTCCAGGACGTGCACCGCACAGGCCGATCCGAGACCAATGACATGGGTCAGGCCGACCTTGGCGCCCTCGACCTGCCGGTCGCCGGCCTCGCCCCGCAGGTGCGTCGCCACCTCGTACAGGTTGGCCACTCCGGTCGCCCCAAGCGGGTGACCCTTGGATATGAGCCCGCCGGAGACGTTCACGGGGATGCGCCCATCCCGCCAGGGACCCCGCGAGTCAATGAAGTCGCCGGCCCCGCCCGGTTCGCACAACCGCAGGTTGTCGTAGTGAAGCAGCTCGGCAGTGGCGAAGCAGTCGTGCAGTTCGACCAGATCCAGATCCTGCGGGTCGACTCCCGATACCCGGTACGCCTCGTCGGCGGCCAGGCGGGTGAGCGTGTTCACGTCCGGTTGCACCTGGTCGGATTCCGTCCACGGGTCCGAGGTCAGCACCGACGCCGAGATCTTCACGGCCCGCCGGCGCTGGTCGGGGTCAAGCGTGGCCAGCTTCTCGCCGCTCACCAACACCACCGCGGCGGCGCCATCTCCCGTTGGGCAGCACATCAGCAGGGTGTTGGGATAACTCACCATGTCGGCCCCCATGACCTCCTCGAGGCTGAACGCCTTCTGATATTGGGCCAACGGATTCAGAGTTGAATGGGCGTGATTCTTCTCGGCCACCTTGGCGAACTGCTCGAACCCCACACCGTCGTAGTCGCGGGCGTACTCCATGCCGGCCTGGGCGAAGACGCCGGGCATCATCCCCGTGCCGAGGATCCCTTCCGTGCCCATGACCGCGCCATACCGTCCGCCCGGCGCGAACACCTTCTGGTCGGCTCGGGCCCGCCCGGCGGCGCCCAGCAGGCCGACCTTGCCCATCTGCTCCACCCCGATGGCCAGGCCCATGTCCGCCTCACCGGCGCGTATGGTCAAGTACACGGTGCGGATGGCCGTGGCGCCGGTGGCGCACGCGTTGGCAACGTTGTACACCGGGATCCCGGTCTGCCCGATCTGCTTCTGGATGCGTTGCCCGATACCAGACGCGGCCTCGGCCAAGCAGCCAGCACCGAGGACCCCAATGTCGTGAATGGTGACGCCGCCGTCGTCGAGGGCGGCGTGGGCCGCGTCGGCGGCCAGATCGATCACGTCTTTGTCCGGATAGCGCCCAAACTTGCTCATGGACGCGCCCAGGATCCAAACGTCGTCGCTCATGCTCGCTCCCTTACGCTTTCTCGTAACCGAAGGCGACCGCCTCGGTCCCCTCGTCATCGGTACCGGCCGCGAACGTCGTCATCCGTACCTTCATGCCCAACTCGATCCCGACCGGATCGGGGTCGACGCCCACCAAATTCGCTTTTACCACCCCGCCACCGTCGAGATCGACGATCGCGGAGACATAGGGCGTGGGGACCCCGGGGGCGGCTCGATGCACGATCGTGAACGCCCGCAACGACCCCTCATTGCTGAGGCGGCGGGGGGTGAACTCCCGGCCGCCGCACCGCGCGCAGGCGTTGCGCCGGTCGAAGTACAGCGCCTCACAGCTCGTGCAGCTGCGGGACACCAGGTGCTCGTCGCCCGCCTCCAGTACGAGGTAGTCGACCATCGGTATGCGAGTACCCATACCTCTCTCCTAGGTCAAGCGACCTTAACGATGCAAGCCGGCGGCCGGGGTGGTGAAGAATGCCCGGGTGGGCCAGCCCAACTATTTCGCCTCCGGCAGCATCAATCGCTCCGGCAACCTGCGCCGCGATCCGGGCTGGCTGGCCGATCGTCTCGCCAATCCGCGCACTCGGATCCTTCCCTTGCATGGCTCGGAGGTGGCGTTGGTTGGTGGGGACCTGGTCTGGCTGGAGATCGGCGACCTGCCCGCCGGGCAGGCACTCGGCCACGACGAAGAGGGCGTGGTGTTCCTCGGTGTCGACGGCAAGGGCGGGGCAGTGTTCGGCATCGATCTGTCGGCACCCGAGTTGGTTGAGCTCGACCTACCCCTGCCCGGCGACTCCAGCCGTACGGACCTGCGCGGCGCCGCCATGCTCCTCGCGCCCGACGCCGGCAACCATGTCGCCTACCTGTCGGCCATGCTCACCTGGCATCGGCGCCACCGGTGGTGCGGTGTCTGCGGCCGTCCCACCACCCCGAGCTGGGGTGGTCATCTCCGGACCTGCTCTGCCTGCGGTGCAGAACACTTCCCCCGCACCGACCCGGTAATCATCGTCCTCGTCACGGCCGGTGAGAGCTGCCTTCTCGGACGTCAACCCATCTGGCCGGCCCGCATGTGGTCAGCACTGGCCGGCTTCGTTGAGCCGGGAGAGAGCTTGGAAGACGCGGTGGCCCGAGAGGTTGGCGAAGAGGTCGGCGTCGCGGTCCAGGAGGTGGTGTACCACTCGTCGCAGCCGTGGCCGTTCCCGATGTCGTTGATGCTCGGGTTTCACGCGTCCGCCGGTCCGGAGCCGGTGAACATCACCGTTGACCGGTCCGAACTCGACGACGCCCGCTGGTTTGCCCGTGACGGGATGGCCGAGGCGGTCGCCGACGGCTCGGTGATGCTCCCGCCGCCTTTCTCCATTGCGCGCCAACTGGTCGACAGCTGGCTAACCGTCTGACTTCAGATGTTGCAGGGCGGTTTGGCGAAGCCCCTTGTAGTCGACCTTGCCGGCCGGGCTCCGGCCGATACTTGGCACGATGACAACGTGCCTCGGCGCCTTGTAACGGGCCAGATGCGCACGCACGTGCTCGATCAGTGCTGTCGGATCGACCACCTTCCCAGGTACCGCCTCCACCACTGCGGTGACGACTTCGCCGAAGCGTTCGTCGGGAACGCCAACACACACCGCATCCTGGACGTCGGGGTGCACCTTGAGGATCTCTTCAACCTCCTCTGGGAACACCTTCTCGCCGCCGGTGTTGATGCACA
>CAXMLU010000441.1:0-4439 GCA_964194255.1 uncultured bacterium | reverse complement strand
GAGCGTCTGGAAGCGCCACACCTGAGCGCCCGTGCGGGCGTCGAGGGCATAGATGGAATCGTCCGTGTCGGCGCTACCGAAGATGACCAACGCTCGACCGTTCTTGTCGTGCGCAAAACCGGGCTGGCTGTACTCTCCCGTCGGGTTGGCGTTGAAGGTGCCGGCCGTCCCTGCCGGCCCGAACTCCCACTTGAGAGCGCAGGTGCTGGCATTGATGGCCCAGAAGGCGCCCTGGTCGGGCGGGCCCGTACCTTTGGGACCGCTGTCGCCGAAGTACACGACCGGGCCGCCACCGGGGTCAGCCACTACCGGCGACGAGTCAATCTTGCCCGAGGTACCCGGGGCGGGGAAGTCGGTGGTGAAGCTGCAGACGGGGCCACCGGTAGTCGCATTGAGTGCGATCAGGCGATGCTTGGCGTTGCCGGATGTGCCGAAGTAGACGACGCCGTTAGCCACGGCCGGAGACGACAAGATGTTGCCGCCCGTCGGGACTGACCACACCACAGCGCCAGTACCGGCATCCACGGCGGTCATGGCGCCACCTTTGGTGCCGGCCTGATCACCGATATAGACGAGCGACTTGCCCAGCGTGGCGTTGAATACGATGGCCGGCGATCCGTAGCTTCCGGTAGGAAGCGTGGTCTGCCACTTGATGGCGAGGGCGTGCGCATGGGTAGCGGTCATCCCGGTATCCGCCGTCACTCCGAGGTGACCTGCGTCGTGGTGAAACATCGGCCAGTCCAGCGTCGGTGACGGGGGCGATCCCGAGAAGGTGTAGGTGTCGTTCGCGCTCACGGTCGGGCTGGTCAAGGCGTTCTGCGCGGTGATGGTGTCGGTTCCGGTGGACGGAGGCGCCGCCGGAGCCTGATAGGTCAGCGCCAGTTGGCCCGACTTGTTGGACTTGAACGACTGGGGCGTGCTCCCCAGTCCTATCCCGTGCGATAGAGCACCGCCGCCGCCGGACGTGGGCGCAAAGGACAAAAAGATGGTCGCCCCGCCGACCGGCGACCCGCCGGCGTCCTTGGCGGTGACGATGAACGAAACCTTGGCGTTGGCCGCCAACGAGCCCGTGGCCGCGATAGGGCTGGGCGAGAACGTGTAGCTGGCGACGGTCCGAGCCGCCAATGCGCTCGAGCCCCAGATGGTTCCTGCCGACAGCAGGAGGACGAGCCCACCGGCGACTCGCCGAATGCGGAGGCGTCCTCGCCCCGCTGAATTGCTCTTTGTAACGGTGCCAATCACTGTCCGCTCCCTCACTGTTTGCTCCCTCGCTCCGTGCCGCCGCCGGACCCAGACTGGAAGCGGAGCGAGTCCTTGTCAAGCGCTTAGCGTGTTTTTTGGACGGAAATTGTCCGGATTTATGGAGAACGTGCCCTGGATTCGCGGAATTTGGCCGACCGTCGACCACGCACAGTACCTGGCGGCCCTGTTCTAGGCGTTGGTCATTCAGGGCGCTTGACGCATTGTCTTAGGCATCCCTAACCTCCTCACCGCTGCCTCCGGAGCCGACTGCCGAAAGATGACTTCGATGCACCTCCATCGCTGGGCCAGGGCGGCGGTCGCTACAGCTGCCATCACCTTCACGTCCTGCTCGACATCGCCCAAACACGTCTCGGCCCCGGCGACGACCACCTCTAGGGCGAAATCGGGCGGCCCGCTCAATGTGTATGCCCACACCACTCCGGGCGACATGAGCCCGGCCGTGGCGAAGGCCCGCCGGCTCGTCTATGTGCCCAACAGCGACGACAACACGGTCGATGTGATCGACCCGACGACGTACGCCGTCATCGACCACTTCGCCGTACCAGGCGAAGACCAGCATGTGACACCGAGCTGGGATCTGAAGACGCTGTTCGTGGACAGCGACCTGGGCGACTCACTGGTGCCGATCGACCCCGTGACCGGCAAGCCTGGCGCCCGCATGCATGTGGTCGACCCCTACAACCTGTATTTCACGCCCGACGGTAAGTCGGCCATCGTGGTCGCCGAGCGACTCCACCGGCTCGACTTCCGCGACCCCCACACGTTCGCACTGCGTAAGAGCGTCCCGGTGAACTGCAACGGCGTCGACCACGCCGACTTCTCCGCCGACGGCACGCAGATGCTGGCCAGCTGCGAGTTCTCCGGCGATCTTGTCCACGTCGACGTCGCCACCATGTCCGTCATCGGCACCTTGCATGTGGGTGGCGCACCCATTGACGTCAAGTTGTCTCCCGACGGCACCGTGTACTTCGTGGCCAACCAGGTGCGCAACGGAGTGTCAGTGATCGACGCCAACAGCTACGCGGAGACCCAGTTCATCCCGACCGGCAAAGGCACCCATGGCGCATACCTGAGCCGGGATCTCAAGGACCTGTACGTCTCGAACCGCCTCGACGGCAGCGTGTCGGTGATCGACGTAGCTAGCCGCACCGTGTCCGCCACCTGGCACATCCCCGGGGGCGGCAGCCCCGACATGGGCGGGGTCACCGCCGACGGAACGCAGCTCTGGCTATCGGGGCGTTACGACAGCGTGGTGTACGTCTTCGATACCCGCACGGGACAGGTCCTCCACCAGATCCCGGTCGGCAAAGGTCCCCACGGGTTGTGCATCTTCCCCCAGCCCGGCCGCTACAGCCTCGGCCACACCGGCGTCTACCGTTAGCGAGCTAGCGGACCGCCTCACCAGCTCGGCAAATCGCACAAAACCACCCGGGGTGATATCGCCGCCCGGTTGGGTACACACGAGGCCGTGATGACGGGTGCAACCGCCAGCGGCGAGCACGGTGAAGTGCCGGACGCCGACCCGTTGCTCCCGGACGTACCGGCACCGGCGGAGAACGACGATGGCGGCCGGGCCGCGGGCAAGGTCGGCACGATGGTCAAGAAAGCCGTGCCCTACGTGGTCGCCATAGGCGCTCTCTCCGTGGCCGTCTCGTCGGCCGGGGGTGCCAGTGACGGCATCAGGGCGCTGGCCAAGATCAATCTCGTGTGGGTCGGGGCCGCCTTGGCCTGCGAGGTTCTGTGCTTCGCCCTGTTGAGCGTGCACCTGCGTTGCCTCGCCGGACCGGAAGCCAATGCCAAACGCCTGGCTCCCCTACGTATTGCCCTGGTGGTGTTCGGTCTGGGCAGCGTGCTTCCCGCCGCGCCGGCCGAGGGCCTCGTCATGGCCGGGGCCGCGCTCAGGCGACGGAGGTTGGCTCACCGGCGATCGATCCTGGTTCTTGGTGTCTCGCAGTGGTTCAGCACGACCAGTCTCTACGCCATCGCCGCGATTGACGCGCTGGTGGTGGTGGCCGTGGCTCGAATCGACTTCCCCAACCGTTGGATGCTCGTTCCGACCGCAACGTTGACCATCGTGGCGCTGATTGGTCTCGGCTACCTCTGCACCCGCAAAAGATTCGCGGAACAGGCCGCGGTCGTACTTGGCCGGCTCCGCCACCCCCGGCATCCTGCGCCGCAGAGCGACCGGCGGGCGCGAGGCGCGGCATGGCACGACGCAGTTACGCACGTGGTCTCTGGTCCCACTGCGTCGGCGAAGCTGCTATTGACCGCGGGCGGAGCGTGGATTGCCGACGCCTTCTGCCTCCACTTCGCCCTGGTGGCGCTGGGCGCACACGTGGGCATCGAAATCCTGCTGCTGGCCTACGCCGCCGGCGCCATCGCCTCCTCTATTCCCCTGCTCCCCGCTGGCTTAGGAGTGGTAGAGACGGTGACCCCGTTCATCCTCAACTTGGGCGGTGCGCCCCTTCCCATCGCGCTCGCCGGCATCGTCGTCTACCGCGTCCTCGGAACCTTGCTGCCAGCCGTAGCCGGAGCGATGGCCGTGGTGCTGTTGCGAGTCGAGGATCCCCCCGATCCGACGCCAGCCGAGACCGCCGCGGCCACGCCGAACCTGCAGTTCGCGGCGACACCGGCCACCGCACCTCTCGCTCCGTCGGGCTGACAACCATGTCAAGGATCGTCCACGACCGATCAGACGATGCGCCGGCTCAGGCCAAAAACACGGCGTCGCACGCGGTGCGCGGCACGATGTCCAACCGGTGGGTCAAGGGCGTCGCCCGGATGGGTCTGGCTGGCCGAGGCGTCATGTATTTGATCGTGAGCTACCTGTCGCTGAAGGTGGCTACGGCGAGAAGTGCTCGGCCCGCCGACAATGCGGGCGCGATGCAGACTATCGCCCATCACCCGTGGGGTCATGTGTTGCTCGCCGTCCTTGCCGTCGGCTTCGGTGGCTACTCGGTATGGAGACTCAGTGAAGCCGCCGTGGGTCACGAACGTGAGGCGGACGCGAAGAAGCGTCAAGCCAAGCGGCTCGCCTCGTTGGTCAAGGGTGTGCTCTACGGCGCGATCTGCTTCGCCACCGCCATGCTGTCGGCCGGCCGAGGCAGCGGCGGGGGCGCTGGCACCCAGGCAGCGCCCGTTTCTTTTTCACCACTCCCAGGCCCCCAGACCAAGGC
>CAXMLU010000440.1:0-1524 GCA_964194255.1 uncultured bacterium | reverse complement strand
CGACCCACATCCATGCCGGGAGGCCCTGATCATTGCCGTTGTCGCGGTGATCCTGCCACTTCCCCTGCGACCCCTTGTCCCAGCTGCCCCTGTTGTTCGAGCTGCTGCTGCCCTTGGTGCTGGTGCTGGTGGTGCCGCCGCCGGGGCCGCCCTTGCCGGTCGACGACGCGTACGCGGTCGAGCCCGCGGACGCCAGTCCGAACACCACCGCCGCGAGCGCCGCGGCACACCGATACCGAAGCTGCATCATCCCCCGCCTCCTCTCACGCTGGTCGACAACCGGCTCGGCGAGCCTGCCGGAGCCGGGACGCTTCGCCCACGCGAAGCGATCTGCGACTATACGCCGGTGAAAGTGGCAGAGTCCAATGCCGACATGCCGCTCGGACATCTCGGCATCAACGTCCCCGACCTGGCGGCCGCGAGGACGTACTACGACCCGCTGATGCCGCTCCTCGGCTACGAGCCGTTCCGCGAGGCCGAGGACGAGTTCTCGTACCGCCCCTCCGGCGGCAGGCCGGGCGCCTATGTCTTCTTCTACCCGGCGCTGGAGGACGGCTCCTGCTCCCGGCACCGCCCCGGCCTGCAGCACCTCGCCTTCATCGTCGGGACGCGCGCCGCGGTGCACCACGTCCACGACTGGGCGCTGTCGCAGGGCGGCGAGATCCTGCACCCGCCCCAGGAGTTTCCCCAGTACCACCCGGGGTACTTCGCGACCTTCTGGCTCGACCCCCACGGCATCATGCTCGAGGCGGTCTGCCACCGCGACGAGCAGGGCGAGGGTCTTTCAGATGGGTCTCTTCCCTGACAGCATCGTCACGATCAAACACGCCGTCGCCGGGTAGGTGGCGGGACGCACGCGAAGATCGACCCATCCGGAGCCGCCCGATGGCCGTACGACTCGTCGACATGCCAGCACCGCCCCCGCAGCCGCCCCGATGCCCCTTCGCCTCCCCGGGCCCGGACGTCGCGCTCTGTCCCGGCTTCCGGCCGCTGAACGTCGGCACCGGCGGTCTCGGCGTCGGCCGGCGGGTCACCGACTGGACGACCTGCGACCACCTCGCCGCCGAGCGAGGGCGGCGCGGCTTCTATCCCGGCTGTCACCACCCCGGCGGACTCCCGATGGCGGCGCCCGGCGTGGCGCGGTCGGTGTCCAACAGGGAGACGAGGGGTTGAGCTGACATGCCAAGTGTCCTGAACTCGATCGTCGTCGACTGCGCCGACCCCGAGCGGGTCGCCGCCTTCTGGTCGGAGGCCCTCGGCTGGGCGTCGTGGCACGACCAGGACGGTGACCTGTGCCTGTCCGCCTCGGGGGACCCGTCGCGGGGCGACCTCGTGCTCCTCTTCCTCCGCGTGCCCGAGCCCAAGGCGGTGAAGAATCGCATCCACCTCGACCTCAGCCCCAACGGCTGCGACCAGGACGGGGAACTGGACCGGCTGCTCGGATTCGGCGCCACCCGGGTGGACATCGGTCAGGGCGACGTGACCTGGGTGGTGCTCGCCGACCCCGAGGGCAACGAGTTCTGC
>CAXMLU010000439.1:0-2798 GCA_964194255.1 uncultured bacterium | reverse complement strand
CGCCACTGGCTCGAGGGCGTCATGGCTCGGCGAGGTCGACCAGACGCGGAAACCGAAGGCGATGCCGGCCAGACCCAGCGCCACGGTGACCGCGGCGAGCACCCATTTCGTTCCGGTCGCCACATGGATATCGACGAGGTGGAGGAGCGGGGCCGAAGCCAACCAGCGGTCAAGGAGGTTCCAGCGTTTGTACCCGATATTCAGCGCCCCACCAACGATCGCGAGGGCGCCCAGCACGACCAGAGGGACGGCCATCGTCCATGGCGACTCGTGGGGCTCGACCGGGTGGTCATCGTGGCCGCCCTCGTCCGCCAGTGGGTGGCCGAAGCGCGCCGAGCCGAAGAACGTGAGGGCCACCTGGCGGGTCATGTAGTACGCGGTGAGCCCGGCGGTGAAGGCGCCCACGGCGTAGAGGATGACGCTCTTGTGGTAGGCGGCGGCCAATATCTCGTCCTTCGACCAGAAGCCGGCAAACGGCGGGACACCGGCGATGGCCAGCCAACCGACGATGAACGTCGCGCTCGTGATCGGCATCCACTTCCTCAGGGCGCCCATCCGCTTCATGTTCTGCTCGTCGTGCAAGCCGTGGATGACCGAGCCGGCCCCGAGGAAGAGCAGGGCTTTGAAGAAGGCGTGCGTGACCATGTGGAACACAGCCGCGACGTACGCGCCGGAGCCCACGGCCAGGAACATGTAGCCCAGCTGCGAGATGGTGGAGTACGCGAGCACCTTCTTGATGTCGTCCTGGGCGCAGGCAACCGTCGCCGCGAACAACGCCGTGGCCGCGCCAACGACGGCGATCACCGTGCCGATGTCGCTGCTGGCCACCCCCAGAAGTGGGCTGATGCGGACCATCAGGTAGACACCGGCGGTGACCATGGTGGCGGCGTGGATGAGCGCGGAGACCGGTGTCGGACCTTCCATGGCGTCGGGCAGCCAGATGAAAAGGGGGAGCTGGGCCGATTTGCCGCACGCCCCCAGGAACAGCAGGAGGCAGACGGCGCCGGCCGTGTACTGGCCGAACTGGTGCCCAGCGACCGCCGCGAACACATCGGTGTACCGCAGCGACCCGGCCACGCCGAACATCAGGAACATGCCGATCATGAATCCCCAGTCACCAATGCGGTTGGTGACGAAGGCCTTCTTGCCGGCCACGGCCGCTCGCTCCCGCTCGAACCAGAAGGAGACGAGGAAGTACGAGCAGGCGCCGACACCCTCCCAGCCCAGGAACATGAAGAGGAAGTTGTCGGCCAGCACCAGGCACAGCATGGAGAAGCCGAAGAGGTTCAGATACACGAAGAAGGTGGGAAAGCGTTCGTCGCCGTGCATGTAGCCGACCGCGTAGAGATGAATGAGCGTCCCGACGCCGGTCACGAACAAGGCCATAGTGATGGAGAGGGGATCGACGAGCAGCGCTGCCTTGACCTGGAAGCCACCAACCGGCACCCAGGCCAGGATGTTCTTGGTGACCGCCCGGTGGGGGCCATCCTTGCCGAGGAGCGACACGAAGGTCACCACCGCGCTGATGAACGCGCCGCCCATCGCCGTGGTTGCCAACCAGCCCGCGGCTGGATCGCCCAGTCGCTTGCCGAGGCACAGCAGAAGACTGAAGCCGACGAGGGGAAAGAGGACGATGAGATAGGCGGCGTTCATTGGCTCCGGCTCAGCCTTTGAGGATGTGAAGGTCGTCGGCTGTGGACCCAACCCGGCGGCGGTAGATGGCGACGATGATTCCCAGGCCGACGACGACCTCGGCGGCGGCCACGACGAGCACGAAGAACACCGCCACCTGACCACCGACATCGTCGAGGGCGCGCGCATAGGTCACGAAGGTGAGGTTCACGGCGTTGAGCATGAGCTCTACGCACATGAACATCACCAGAACGTTGCGGCGGATAAGGAGGCCTACCGCACCGATGGTGAACAGCATGGCGGCGACGGTGAGGTACTGGCTCGTATCGACACTCATGTGGCGGCCTCCTTGTCCAACGCGGAGCGGTCCGGCCGGCGGGCCAGGACGACGGCGCCCACCACGGCGATGACAAGCAGAACAGATGTGGCCTCGAAGGGGAGCAGGTACCGGCTGAATATGGACTGGGCCAGCAGCTCGACGTTGTTTTGGGGCGGCGTGCTCTGGGCGGCCGCCTTGACGGACCCGCCGACCGATGCTTGTCCGGTGACCCAGGCGTTGCCGTGGGACAGGAGGGCGAACTCGGCGGCGGCGATGACCACCAGGATGGCCACCAGCGGCCGTTGGAGACGCAAGGGTTCGGCGTTGATGTTCTCCGTCTTGTCGACACCGAGCAGCATGATCACGAACAAGAACAGCACGACGATGGCACCGGCGTAGACGATGACCTGGACGGCGGCCAGGAAGTGGGCCTGCTGCGCCACGAAGAGAATGGCCACACCAAAAAGGGTCAGGACCAGCATCAGCGCGGAGTGAACCGGATTGCGGGCCAGGACGACGCCGAGCGCGCCGAGCAGGACGATGGCCGACGCCACGACAAAGACGAAGCCATCGATGGGGGTCGAGGTGGCGAGCAGCATCAGTGCTGGTGTCCCTCGTCGTGCTCGGACCCATCCGGCCCGGCGTCGACCGCTGCGGCGTCGTCCGCGGCCGTCAACGTGTCGAGTTCGGGTTGAGCGGGCTCGGGCGGCCTGACGCCGTAGCCGAGTTCGGCTGACCACGCCGCCTGGCCCTCGAAGGCGGCTGCCCCCGAGGGTGAGGTGGCTCGTACCCATCCCGATGTGTGCAGATCGTCTCCCTCCCGCCAGTCTTCCCACGGGAGGTGCTG
>CAXMLU010000438.1:0-1798 GCA_964194255.1 uncultured bacterium | reverse complement strand
CGTTAGCAGTGAGTCCGATTCGGCCGCTCTCGCACCTCTCCTTGGGGCTCAGTGTAGGCGTTGTCGGCAAGACCCGAGCGAGCAACAAGAGCCCTGTCCTTATAGGGCTTTCTCTGGTTGGACGGCGTGAACGCTGGTGGGAGAGGTTCGAAGAAGATCAGATGCAACCTGCGCGAGCCCCGATCGCCGGCTTGGTCTTCACGTCCTTTTCACTCATCGAGTCGGCCCACCCGTCAGCCTGCCGGAATGGCGAGCGCACGACCGTATGCAATATCACAATGGGCTCCGGCAACGGCGAGACAGAGTCTGGGTGTGGGGCAGCTGATTCCGTTCACTGCCAAAAACGTTCCGGTCCACGATCCCGCCAGGTCGACTGATGCGGTCATCCATGCCGACGCACCGCCGGCCGGGTCGGCGTTGAATACGATGGAGTCGTGTTGGTCGTCGCCGCGCAGAATGACACGGTGGGCCAAGAGATGGCGACGATCGGCCCAGGGATGGGCAAGTCCGTAACCGACCATATCTTGCTCGCGGGATCAGTGAAACGGCCATGCCGCGTCGGCCGGAAGAGAGACACCACCGGGCCGCCGCTCCCCGCACCGAACCGGCGTGTTCTGACCACGACCCGGTGGATGACCCTGTCGCCGCACCTCCTGCTCAACGCATCAGTGCGCTCCTATGCCGCGTCGGTCTTCGCTGCCTCGACGCAGTCAGGTGCCGTGGTTCGATTTGGAAGAAGTTGCCGGACGCCGGGTGAGACGGGAGACGACCTCGTCTGGGAGGGTTCGGGCGACGAAGGCTGCGGCGATATCGGTGAGCTTGGCGTTATTGGTTCGGGCGTAGCCGCGCAGGCGTGCGAACGCTTCGTCCGGGCTGATCTTGGCCCGCTCGGCGAGGGCGCCCTTGGCTTGTTCGATGGTTATCCGACTGTTCAACGCCCCCTGCAGCTGGCTGGTGAGCTGTTGGATGCGATGGGTGCTTTGATCCTGGAGCACAGTGATGGTGGCGGCGTGGGCGAGAGCTTGGGCGGCGGCGCAATCGATGGCGGACAGATCGCCCGTACCGGTCATGAACAGGTTCAAGGTACCGACCACCTGGGTGCGAAGGCGCATCGGGAATGCGTGTACTGCTCGAAACCCGGCGTCGATGGCCATCGGCCCGAATCGCGGCCACGGACTGATGTCCAAGTCGGCGTGGATCACCGGCTGACCGTTACGGAACGCGTCGAGGCATGGTCCCTCCGCATTCTGAATCTGGAACAATTCGAGCAGGCGGGCCTGTTCGCTCGACTCCGCTAGCACATGGAGGACACCGCGGGCGTCCGCGATCATGATCCCCGTCGCCGTCGCGCCGAGCAAGACGACGCAGCGCTCCGCGACCAGGGTCAACGCCTCGATCGGATCGAAGTCATCGACCAGCGTGTCGGCCAGCAAGAGAAACGTATCGGCGAGCAACTCTTCTCGTGTTGCCAACCCGACCCACCAATCCATGTCGACGCCGGTCCCCTTAAGATAGCCCACCCGCGGTGACCGCCGAAGCGCAAACGGCCGCGCACGTATGGCTCAGTCGTCGAAACGGAGCCGCCCGGCGACGACATCGGCGGCGATGTCAGCGATAGGCCGGGAGACCGCGAAGGATCGAGCCCGCAGGAGAGCTAGCGCCTCTCCGACATCGATGTCCAGCTGCGCGGAGATCCTCCCGGAGGCCTGGTGCACCGCCGCCTGATACACACCGTCATCGCGCAACTCGGCGGCCACCAAATCCTCAGGCGCGTCGGCCTGCCACCCCAATATGATCC
>CAXMLU010000437.1:0-4907 GCA_964194255.1 uncultured bacterium | reverse complement strand
GAGCCATGCGCAGTGCTGCTGGCCGGACTTGGCAAACCGTTCAGCGCGGCCGTCGTGCGCCGCGCCGCCGAGTTGGCCAGCCAGGCTGAGTTGACTGTCGATACTCCCTGGCCGTACTTACGATTGCCAAGGTGTACGGGTCGTCCTTTGGTATGCCCAATCCCGGGCTGATGCCGACGAAGAAGGAGCGCGACGCCCAGGTCAAGCTGCTTGATGATGCGATTGCCGCGTTACGGGCGCGTGGCGTGCATGCCGACGGTCAGGTGGCGGTGACCCGGAAATTCCTCCGCACGATCGTTCATGTGGCGCGGGTGCGCCACGCCGAGTACGTGGTCATGGATGACCAGGGGGGCAGCCCCGTTCGCCGCTGGCTGGAGGGCGACGCCGCCCGCTATATCCGCCGCCGTGTCTCCCCCAGCACCACGGTCGAGGTCATTTTCCCGGCCGGGCCTGGCCGGGCATAAGGACGCCATTAAGACGCGGGCAATACCTCCCGAACCCCCGGTTAGACCAGTGTGAGGTAGTGGTCGACTTCCCACGCGGATACGACGGAATGCCAGTCCCGGAATTCCTCCGCCTTGGTCGTGCAGAAATAGTCGATGTAGTCGCCCTTTGGTCCGCTCCCGAGCGCTTCGCGCAGGATGGCGTCCTTAGCCAGGTTCTCGACGGCGTGGAGGAGCGTCGGGGGCATGGCCGCGATGCCTCGCTTGGTCATCTCGGCGGGATGCAGATCAAAGAGGTTCTCGTTGTTGGGCTCGCCCGGATCGAGCTTGCGGTTCACCCCGTCCATCCCGGCCGCCGCCACCGCCGTGAACGCCAGGTAGGGGTTGGCGGCGCCGTCTACGGCTCTGTTCTCGATCCGGTTGCCCTCCGGGATGCGCAGCATCTGTGAGCGGTTGTTACCCCCGTAGGCGGCGTAGGCGGGTGCCCACGTGGCCCCCGAATTGGGCGGTCCCACCCCCATGCGCTTGTAGGAGTTCACGGTGGGGCAGGTCACGGCCACCAACGCCGGCGCGTGCTCAAGGATCCCGGCCGCGAACTGGTAGCCCATCGGCGTCAGGCCGAGGCCACGGGGATCGGCATCTCCGGCTTCGAAGAGCGGCTGATCCCCCTCCCAGAGCGACACGTTGGTGTGGAGGCCGCTGCCGGTGAGGTTGGCGAACGGCTTGGGCATGAACGTGGCGGCCATGCCCGCTTCATGGGCGAGGATGTGGACCATGTACCGGAAGAAGATCAGCCGGTCGGCGGTGACCAGGGCATCGTTGAAAAGGAAGTTTTGCTCGAACTGGCCGTTGGCGTCTTCGTGGTCGTTGGCGTAGTTGGTGAAGCCCAGCTGGTTCATATAGCGCGACACGGCGGACAGGTGGTCGTACATTCGGTAGAGGCCCTTGGCGTCGTAGCAGGGGGAGTCAGCGGTGTCGAGGAGGTCGGCGGTCTCGATCCCACCGCCCTCCTTGCGGCGCACCAGGAAGTACTCCGCCTCGACCCCGACGTTCATCGTCAGCCCCTGATCGGCCAGCTTGGCCAGTTGCCGCTTGAGGATGAGGCGGGGGGTGTAGGGCCACGGCGTGCCCTGTACGGCGACGTCGCACATGACCACCGCCACGCCGTCGCGCCAGGGGAGCTTGGTATAGGAGGCCGGGTCGGGCACGGCGATCATGTCGGGATCGGCGGGGGTCTGCCACATCGGGCCGGCGGCAAAGCCGGCGAATCCCGCCCCTTCCATCAGCACGTCCATTGACGACGCTGGCACCATCTTGGCGCACGGCTTGCCGTGCATGTCCACGAACATGGCAAAGAAGAACTCGATGGCGTCCTCCTTGACCTTTGCTTCGAGGAAGTCCCGTCCTTCGCTCATGAATCCCCCCACTGCGTCGTGTCCGTCTATGGGTAATGCGGCACCCTAACCGTAGCCTGAGGGACAGCCGGCTTGTCGACCGAGGGGAAACGTCGTGTAATGTGAGGAAACAATCCGGTCAGAATCAGGATGGCTCTCCAGGGGGTGACCCATGTGCGGCATCGTCGGTCTGCACCTCAAGAACTCGCAGCTTGCGCCTCGGCTCGGAGAGCTCCTCGTGCCGATGGTCGACGCCCTGGCCGTCCGAGGCCCTGACTCAGCCGGCTATGCGCTGTATGTGGCCGACGCGCCGTCCGGCGCATTCAAGTACTCGTTGCGAGCCCCGCATGCGGAGTACGAGTGGAAGGGGCTCGGCCGGCTCCTCGAGACCCGGATAAACAGCTCGATCGAGATCCGGCCCAAGGCCAACGACGCCGTCCTGGTCACGTTGACCGACGAAGCCCCGTTTCGTGCTGCCCTCACCGAGGAGGCCCCCGACGTGAAGATCTTCGGATGGGGCCGGACGCTCGAGGTCTACAAGGATGTCGGCCACCCCCTCGAGATATGCGACCGGTACGGTCTGCCCGCCGCCGCCGCTTATCAGGGCCTCGGGCACACTCGGATGGCGACGGAGTCGGCCGTAACCACGGAGCACTCTCACCCCTTCGGCGTGGCCGAAGACCTTGCGGTCGTGCACAACGGCTCGTTCTCCAACCATGCCACCATCCGTCGCGAGCTCATCGACCGGGGCCACCACTTCGACACCGACAATGACACCGAAGTCGGAGCGCGCCTGATCGCCGACACCTTGTCCACGGGCGCCGATCTCGAGGTGGCGCTTAAGACGATCGTCGCCCGGATGGATGGGTTCTTCACCTTGCTTGTTGCCACCCGCACCCAGTTTGCCGTCGTCCGCGACGCGTTCGCCTGCAAGCCGCTCGTGGTGGCCGAAACCGAGGACTTTGTGGCGGTGGGGTCGGAGTACTGTGCGCTCGCCGACCTACCTGGGATCGAGGGAGCGAGAGTTTTCGAGCCAATGCCTGAGGAGGTCCACACCTGGACAACCGAGGGGGCATGACTGCCCCGGCCCCGACCCCGGCGGTGACCGAGCTCGACTGCACGCGGCTTTCCATTAGCGAGATAAACCGGGCGCTGGGGGCGCTGCCCGACGGGGCCCACGCCCGCATCACCAACCCGCGGGGCAAGCACAACCTGGCGGTCGGTCTGACGCGGCCCCTGGAGATCACGATCGAGGGCAATGCCGGTTACTACATCGCCGGGCTCTGCGACGGCCCCAACGTCACGGTGGAGGGGTTTGTCGGTTGGTCGGTGGCCGAGAATCTCATGAGCGGCACGGTGCGGGTGCGAGGGAACGCCTCGGAGTCGGCCGGCGCCTCCAGCCACGGCGGGATGGTCATCATCGAGGGTGACGCGTCGTCACGGACGGGCATCTCCCTCAAAGGAGGGACGGTCTGCGTGGGCGGCAGCGTCGGCCATATGAGCGGATTCATGGCTCAGGCCGGCGTGATCCTGGTGGGTGGCGATGCTGGCGAAGCCCTCGGCGACTCCTTGTACGAGACCGTGATCTACGTGGCTGGCCACATCAAATCGCTGGGCTCCGACGCCCGCGAAGAAGACCTTACGGAGACGGACGTGGCTCAGGTCAAGGATCTGGTGGAGATCTGTGGCTTCGACCATGTCGATCCCGCCAACGTGCGTCGGGTGGCTTCGGCGAAGCAGCTCTACAACTTCAGCGCCCTCAAGGATCAGAAGTACTAATGGACTCGCACTCCCGGCCCAGCCACACCTTCCCCCCTTCGGTCATCGACCAGGTGCACACGATGGCCGAGGAGGGCCGCTACGAGATCCGGGGCTGGGGCGCGAAGCGCGTGCTCCCAACCTTCGATGACCTCGTCCTGGTGACCGCGTCCGCGTCCCGCTACCCGCTCGAGGGATACCGGGAACGGTGTGAGACCAAGACCGTGCTCGGTGGCCGATACGCCAGCAAGCCGTTGGAGCTGGCCATTCCCATCACCATCGCCGGGATGAGCTTCGGTTCGCTATCCGCCCACGCCAAGGAAGCTCTCGGACGAGCGGCGACCGCCGTAGGGACCTCGACGACCACGGGTGACGGGGGCATGACCCCCGAGGAGCGCGAGTCCTCCAAGACCCTGGTCTACCAATGCCTTCCCTCCCGTTACGGCTTCAACCCAGCCGACCTGCACAAGGCGGACGCCATCGAAGTGGTCATCGGTCAGGGCGCCAAGCCTGGCGGCGGGGGACTACTGCTGGGCCAGAAGGTCAGCCAGCGGGTGGCCGACATGCGCACCCTGCCTCCCGGCGTCGATCAGCGGTCGGCCTCGCGTCATCCGGACTGGACCGGGCCCGACGACCTGCGTATCAAGATCGAAGAGCTCCGAGAGGCCACCGGCTGGGAGAAGCCGATCTACGTGAAGATCGGGGCCACCCGCGTGAAGAACGACGTCAAGCTGGCGGTGGCGGCCGGCGCTGACGTCGTCGTGGTGGACGGCATGCAGGGGGGGACAGGGGCGACGCAGACCGTGTTCCTCGAGCACGCCGGCATCCCGACCTTACCGGCGGTGCGACTGGCCGCTGAGGCGCTTCACGAGATTGACATGGTTGGCACGGTGCAGCTGATTGTGTCGGGCGGCATCCGCTCGGGTGCCGACGTGGCCAAGGCCCTGGCCCTCGGGGCCGACGCTGTATCGATCGGCGTGGCGGCATTGTTGGCCCTGGGGTGCAATCGTCCGACGTATCGCCGTAACGGCGAAGAGCACGACGCCGCCGCGGATTACGGCGGGTTGGGGACGGAACCCGGCTTCTGCCATCACTGCCACACCGGCCTGTGTCCCGTCGGCATCACCACGCAGGATCCTGAGCTGGAGAAGCGCCTGGAGCCCGACGTGGGGGCTCGCTGGATGACCAACTATCTCAAGGCGATGACTATGGAGTTGACGACGCTGGCCCGAGCGTGCGGGAAGTCCGATGTGCATCACCTGGAGCCCGAAGATCTGGCTGCCCTCACCATCGAAGCGGCGGCCATGGCGGG
>CAXMLU010000436.1:0-3075 GCA_964194255.1 uncultured bacterium | reverse complement strand
GCCATCAACGTCAACGACTCGGTCACCAAGTCCAAGTTCGACAACCTCTATGGCTGCCGGCACTCGCTCATCGACGGCATCAACCGGGGCACCGACGTGATGCTCGGAGGCAAGGTGGCGGTCGTCGCCGGCTATGGCGAAGTGGGCAAAGGCTGCGCCCAGTCCCTACGGGGTCAGGGCTGCCGGGTGGTGATCACCGAAGTGGATCCGATCTGCGCGCTTCAGGCGGTCATGGAAGGCTACGAAGTGACCACCCTCGAGCGGGTCCTGGACATCGCGGACATCTTCATATCGGCCACCGGCAACAAGGGGATCATCTCGGCCGAGCACATGGGCCGGATGAAGCACAACGCCATCGTTGGGAACATCGGCCACTTCGATAACGAGATCGACATGGTCGGACTGACGCGCATGAGCGACGTGCAGCGTGTGACGATCAAGCCGCAGGTCGACGAGTTCGTGTTCCCCGACGGTCACTCGATCATCGTGCTGTCCGAAGGCCGGCTCCTCAACCTTGGTAACGCCACCGGCCATCCGAGCTTCGTCATGTCGATGAGCTTCACCAACCAGGTACTAGCCCAGCTGGAGCTGTTCACCCGCACCGAGCACTATCCGCTCGGCGTGTACGTCCTACCCAAGATCCTCGACGAGAAGGTAGCCCGACTCCACCTCGACGCACTGGGTGCCAAGCTCACCAAACTGAGCACGGATCAGGCGGACTACCTCGGCATCCCCGCCGCAGGCCCGTACAAGCACGACAACTACCGGTATTGACCTACCCGCCGAGCGGCGGAGGAGGACGATGATGGCAGGCCTGGATGCGCTGGTTTCTGAGATCGTGGCCCCCGACCGAGTGCTGGTCGGGGACCGCATCGCCGAGGACTACTCCCACGATGAAGCGCTGACCGGCGTAGCCCAGGTGCCGGCGTGCGTCGTGGTGGTGGCCGACACGGCCGAGGTGGCCGCCGTCCTGAAGCTCGCCAACGACCACCGCATCCCCGTCACCGCCCGGGGAGCCGGTACGGGTCTGTCTGGGGCGGCCATCCCCTGCCCAGGTGGGATCGTCGTCAGTTTCGAGCGCATGAACCGGGTGCTCGAGATCGACACCGAGAACCATGTAGCCGTCGTCGAGCCTGGCGTCACCCTCGCGCAGCTCGACGAGATCACCAGCGCCCACGGCCTCGTTTACCCGGTCTATCCCGGTGAGTACTCGGCCAGCCTGGGCGGGAACGTCGCCACCAACGCCGGAGGAATGCGGGCGGTCAAGTACGGGGTCACCCGCCACCAGGCCCTCGGCGTGGAGGCAGTTCTGGCGACGGGCGAGGTCATCCGCACCGGCGGCAAGTTTGTGAAGGCGTCCACCGGTTACGACCTCACGCAGCTGATCGTCGGATCCGAGGGAACCCTCGCGTTCGTGACCGAGGCAATCCTGCGGCTCTACCCGCGACCCGCCCATCAGGCCACGGTGATGGCGCCCTTCCTGACGCTGCCCGAGGTGACCCGGGCCGTGCCTCGCATCGTGGCCAGCGGAATCGGCCCGCTCATCCTCGAATACATCGACGCCGTGACGTTGGCGGCCATGATCCGCCACGTCGGCATGGATCTCGGAGTGCCCGACGACGTCAGAGAGCGGGCTCTCGCCTACCTCGTCGTGATGCTCGAGGGAAACCGCGCCGACCGGCTGGACGAAGACGTCCAGTCGCTGAGCGAGCACCTGATGGACCTCGGCGCCGTCGATGTCTATGTCCTTCCACCGCTGGCCGGCCGCCAGCTGATCGACGCCCGGGAGAAGGCCTTCTGGATCGCGAAGGCCGCGGGCGCCGACGACATCATCGACGTCGTCGTGCCTCGGGCCGCGGTCGCCGACTTCATGGAAGGCGTCGCAGAGACGGCCAAGACCCACAGCACGTGGGTGGCCGGTTGCGGACACGCGGGCGACGGGAACGTCCACCTCTCGGTATTCCAGAGGGACCCGGAGGAACGATCCAAAGTGCTGCGCGCATTGTTCGAACTGGGCCTATCGCTGGGCGGATCGATTTCCGGTGAGCACGGCATCGGCACCGTGAAGAAGCAGTACTTCTTGGAACTCGAGGACCCCGTCAAGATCGACCTCATGCGCCGGATCAAGACGGCGTTCGACCCGAACGGCATCCTGAACCCCGGCACCCTGTTCGACTAACCGCGTCTCGGAAGGGGACACCATGAACGGAGCACAGGCCCTCATCCGCACCTTGGCCGGGTGCGGAGTGGACATCTGCTTCGCCAATCCCGGCACCTCGGAGATGCACTTTGTCGCCGCCCTGGACGCAGTACCGAGCATGCGCGCCGTGCTCGGCCTCTCCGAGGGGGTGGTCACCGGGGCGGCCGACGGCTACGGGCGCATGGCCGAGCGTCCCGCGGTCACGCTGTTGCACCTCGGCCCGGGGTTGGGGAACGGCTTGGCCAATCTCCACAACGCCCGGCGAGCACGTACGCCGGTGGTCAATGTGGTGGGCGACCACGCCACGTATCACAAGCAGTTTGACGCTCCCTTGGAATCGGACATCGACAGCGTGGCCAGCAACGTCTCCGGTTGGATCCGGCGATCGATGCGGCCTGAGGACGTGGCCGCCGACGCCACCGACGCCGTGACCGCCGCGCTTGGTCCGCCTGGCCAGGTGGCCACCCTGATCCTGCCGGCGGACGTGTCCTGGCTGGACGGAGCCGAAACGGCGGCGCCGAGGGCGCGTCCGGCTCGCGGGGTGGTCGGCGACGACGTGGTGGCGGCCGTAGCCAAGGCCTTGACGTCGGGCGAGCCTGCGGCGTTGCTTATGGGCGGCACATCTCTTCGCGAACCGGGCCTGTTGGCGGCCAGCCGGGTGGCGGCAGCGACGGGCTCGAAGCTGTACGGCGAGACGTTCCCGGCCCGGCTCGAGCGAGGCGCCGGTCTTCCCCCTATCGAGCGGCTGGGATACCTGGCCGAGTTCACGATGGCGCAACTGGCTGGGCTCCGTCACCTGGTCCTGGTCGACGCCCGGGTCCCGGTGTCCTTCTTCGCCTACCCGGACAAGCCGAGCCGGCTCCTGCCCAACGGCT
>CAXMLU010000435.1:0-6665 GCA_964194255.1 uncultured bacterium | reverse complement strand
CCATCGCCGCCGAGCTGCGCCGCCGGACCGGTCTCCGCCTCACCGACCTGGGTCCCATGCGGTGCGGGCGGGTCGAAGCTCTCCGCACCCTAGGAATTCGCGATCGCCGGTTCGGGTGGCCGTTGGAGATGGTGGTCCGTGCCTCTGCGGCCGGATGGCGCATCGCCGAGGTCCCCGTCCCCTACGGGCGACGGGTCGGCCGATCCAAGGTCACCGGCTCGGTCCTGGGCACCGTGCAAGCCGTCCGCGACATGAGCCGAGTCCTCTTGTGAGGAAGTCATCGACCCATCCGGGTCCGCTCCACGTCCTGGTCATGGCCAAGGCGCCGGTGCCGGGGAGAGTCAAGACGCGGCTATCCCCGCCTTACTCGCTGGTCGAGGCGGCCGCCATCGCCGAGGCGGCGCTCGCCGACACGCTCGACGCAGTCTCGGCCTGCCGCGCCGACCACAAGGTCATTGCCCTCGACGGTGCACCTGGCCGGTGGCTACCCCGGGGAGTCGAGGTCATCAACCAGCGCGGTGGTGGCTTCGACGAGCGGTTGGCCAATGCCTGGGCCGACACCCGTGATGTCACTGGCGGCTGGGGCATCCAGATCGGCTCGGACACCCCGCAGGTCACGGCTCGACTCCTGGATGAGCAGCTGACCGTTGTCGCCGCGCAACCGTCCGGCGCCGGGCTCTCGTCGCACGCCGTCCTCGGCCCCGCCGATGACGGCGGGTGGTGGCTGATCGGCCTTCCCGGAGCGGACCCGACCCGGGTATTCGCCGGCGTACCGATGAGCACCCGCGGCACGGGCGCAGCTCAAGCCGCCCGCCTACGGTCTCTGGATCTCCGGGTCATGGCCAGTCCGGTTTTACGTGACATCGACACGCCAGGAGATCTGGCGGCGGTTGTGACCGAGATCCCCGAGAGCCGCACGGCGGAGGCTACCCGTCGCATCTCGTCTCCGGACGACCGACTCGGCTCGGTGGTGGCCTGATGCTCGTACGGCCAAGGGAGCACGCCCGGAACGGACTCGTCCTGCGCGATCAGGGCGGCGCGCTTCTCCGACTCGAGCCCTGGCGGTGGCATGGGCCGGTCACCAGGCGCGAAGCAGAACTGCTTGGCGCTCTCGGCGGGCCGGTCCTCGACGTGGGATGCGGTCCGGGAAGATGGGTGGAAGCTCTTGCCCGACGCGGCGTCGTTGCCCTCGGGGTCGATCCGGCTCCCGCGGCAGCCTCGCTGGCCCGGCAGCGGGGGTGCCCGGTGCTGCAGCGCTCTGTGTTTGAGCCGTTGCCTGGAGAGGGTCGATGGGGCAGCGTGCTCCTGCTCGACGGCAACCTCGGCATCGGCGGCGACCCCGTTGCCCTGCTGCGGCGGTGTCGGGCGCTGGTCCGCTCTACCGGATGCGTCGTCGCCGAGGTCGAGTCACCTGGCATCGGATGGCGGAACTGTCGCGCCCGGCTCGAACGCGGTCCCGACACCAGCGCGTGGTTCGCGTGGTCGGTCGTCGGGGCCGACGCCATCGCCGGCCTGGCCGCCGACGCCGGACTTGGCATGCGCACCATCGCCGACGCCGGCGACGATCGGTGGTTCGCGCATCTCACGCCGGAAAGGCTGCCCGGTGCGACGGTTCACGACTGACGCCGACGCGCCGCTGCGCCAAGGTCCTTACCAGAGCCCACTGCGCGACGAACGCTTGGCCGCCATCCTGGGCGCGTCGTTGGGAGTCCTGTTCATCATCCTATTTGTGACCGGGCTGTACTCCCATCTCCATCAGCACCCGGTGTCGTGGCTGCCCGTCCCCTCCCGACCGGTGGGACTCTTCCGCGTCACCCAAGGTGTGCACGTCGCCGCCGGAATCGCATCGATCCCCGTGCTCCTCATCAAGTTGTGGGTGGTGTGGCCCCGCTTCGTGTCGATCCCGCCCGTGAAGCGGGTCAGTCACTTCGTCGAGCGCGTCGGGTTGTTCCCCCTGGTGGCGGGCGCGATCTTCATGGTGTTCTCCGGGATCGCCAACATCGCCCAGTGGTATCCGTGGCGGTTTGCGTTCCCCGCCGCTCATTTCTGGGTGGCCTGGGTGACGATGGGCGCGCTCGTCGCCCACCTCGGAGCCAAGTGGTACATCACCCGCCGGGCTCTGCGCCGTCCCAGCCGCCGTCCGGCGCTGTCCGCCGCCGATCCGGCCCTCGGCACGTTGGCCGAGACTGCCCATCCCGGTCTCAGCCGGCGGGGCCTGCTGGCCACGACCGCAGCGGCGGCCGGGGCACTGACCGTCGTCACCGTCGGCCAGACGTTCGAGCCGCTTCGTCGCCTGGCCATCCTGGCCCCGCGCGATCCGAAGGTCGGGCCGCGGGGCAGACCGGTCAACCGCAGCGCCGCCAACGCCGGTGTGTTGTCGAGCGCAACCTCGGCCGGCTATCGGTTCAAGGTCGAGGGCCGCGTCGCCCGGCCGCTCTCGTTCACTTTGCCCGAGCTGCGGGCCCTGGCTGCCCACCAGGCGAACTTGCCCATCGCGTGCGTCGAGGGATGGAGCTTCTCGGCGCCGTGGAGCGGAGTCCGAGTCCGGGATCTGCTGGATATGGCCGGCGCCGCACCCGGCGCCACCGCCCACGTGCAATCGCTGGAGGCCAACAGCCCCTACACCTTCTCCTACCTCGACGACGACCAGGCGCACGACCGGGACACGCTCCTCGCCACCCATCTGGACGGCCAGCCCTTGTCGCTCGACCACGGGTATCCACTTCGGCTCATCGGGCCGGGACGGCCGGGTGTGAATCAGACCAAGTGGGTCACCCGGCTGGTCGTCCGGTGAGCCTTCCGTCCTCGGCACCGGAGGAGACACGGCATCGACCGGGTGCCGGCTTCTGGATCAGCGCCGTAGTCGGCTGGGCTGTGATCGGCTATGGGCTCCGTGGACTGTTTCAACACCACGTCGACACCCGGCCGGCCAATCTGGCCAAGTTCTTCATCGGCGGCGCGCTGCTCCACGATCTGATTGTCGCTCCCCTGCTACTCGTCGTCGGTGTACTCGTTTCTCGCGCAACACCGGAACGTGTCCGGGGCGTCGTCCAAGCCGCCCTCATCATCTCCGGTTCCCTCATGCTCTTCTCGTATCCGCTGGTGCGTGGCTACGCCCATGCGTTGCACAACCCCACATCCCTCCCGCACAACTACGCCGCCAACCTGGCCATCGCCGTTGGCGTGGTGTGGGGGCTGGCCGGACTGGTGATCGTGGTCCGGGCGTTGCGGCGGGCGCACTAGTTGGGCGGTCGGCGGGGTGGGACCCGTCCCCGGTCACCGTTCGGCGCGCCCGGAACCGAGGCGGCTCGGCCCGCCAGCCGAACTGGTTGAATCGGCAATTTCACAGCCGCACCGGTACAGCAAACTCGGGAGCCCGGCGAACCGGCTGACACCTGGGCCGCCCACCAAATCCTCGCCGAGAATCCCCACCTCGGGTCCAGCGGTGAGGTCGGAGCCGCCCTAGGCGCCGAGCTTGTCGACGTAGGCCTTGACCACCTTGCCGAGACCAGAAAAGCGAGAACGTCGACGATGACCCTCAGCCTCATGATCGGGACCCAAATCCCGCCGCCGCATTCAGCACACACAGAGCAGCCGAGTCCACGGTGATGAAGTTCAGGTCGGCGACGGGGTCGACCTCGACGATGTCGATGGCGCGCACTTGGGGGTGTGCGCCGGCTTCGAACGCAGCCCCGAGCAGTTGGCGCGGGCTCAACCCACCGGGCCGCGACCCCGGACAGCCGGGGGCGAAGGCCCGGTCGAGGACGTCGATGTCGAGGTCCACGTAAATCCACTGGCAACGGCCGGCCAACGCCTCGAGCAGTGCCGGCACCTCGTCAGCTCGATCGGGCCCGACGACGGTCACGCCCTGCTCCTCGCACCACGAACGGTGCACCGCCGAGTTGGAGAAGCCGTGGATGCCGACCTGGACGACGTTGGTGCCCGCCAGGCCGGCGTCGATGAGGGCGCGGACCGGTGAGCCGTTGGATACCTGTCCATCCGCATAGGGCCGAACGTCGTGATGCGCGTCGAGGGTGAGCAGGCCCCAACGGTTCAGCGGCTGGCGGGCGAGAGCGTGATACGTGACCGCGTTGTGGCCGCCGAGCAGGATGGTGAGCGGGCTTTGAAGGTCCGGCGGCTCGAGAGAGTCGCCGCGGTCCACGACGGCTACGGACGAGAGATCGATGCCCCGCTCGCCGTGGTAGGTCGAGAGGCGGTGGAGGCGCTCCCGAATGGCCGCGGGAGCGAGGTCGTAACGAGACGGCGTCACCGCGTGCGCGGTCACCGGCATGCCAGCCACCGTGAGCCCACCCGGTTCCCCCGACGCCAGCCACTCCGACGCGCGAGGCCAGTCACCCGCCATGAACGAGGACCCCATCCTTGACGACCGCCGCGATGCAATTCTCGCCAGGGTGATAGGCGAGATCGACCCAGTGTTCGCCAGTCACAATCGCCGCGTCGGCGCGAGCGCCATGCTGGAGGGAGCCGATGTCGTCGCGTCGCAGGGAGCGGGCCCCGCCGGCCGTGGCCGCTCTGACCGCCTCGTTGATGGTGAAGCCGTACTCGGAGCAGGCGACGGCGATCACGAAGGGCATGGAGGTGGTGTAGCTGGTGCCGGGGTTGCAATCGGTGGCCAGCGCCACCTCGACACCCTCATCCAGGAACATGCGAGCGGGTGCATACGACGAACGCAGGGAGAAGCTGGTGGCGGGCAGGACGACGGCGACCGTCCCCGCCGCGGCCAGGGCGCGGGCGTCGCTCACGGTGGCATGCACCAGATGGTCGGCCGACACGCACCGCAACTCGGCGGCGAGGGCGGCGCCGCCGGTGTGGCCGAGCTCCTCGGCGTGGATCCGCGGCGCCAGGCCGTGAGCCAGTCCGGCGGCGAGGACCCGGCGTGACTCGTCTACGGTCAGAGCCCCCTCGTCGCAGAAGGCGTCGCAGAAGGTCGCCAGCGGCGCGCACACCGGCAGCATCTCCTCGATGAGCAGATCGAGGTAGCCAGGCTCCGGGTTCAGATGGGCGCCGAGGAACGTCGGCACCAAATCCGCCGGAGTGCGCGCCCGGGCGGACGCGATGGCCTCGAGGCAGCGCCGCTCGGTGTCGGTATCCAGCCCGTATCCAGACTTCACCTCGATCGTCGTCGTCCCGTGGGAAAGGGCGCGCCCGGCCCGACGCACCAGTCCGTCCACCAATTGCTCGTCGCTAGCTGCCCTCGTGGCCGCCACCGTCTGCATGATCCCGCCCGCCTCGTACACCCGGCCTTCCAGCCGGGCGGCGAACTCGTGGTGTCGGCTCCCGGCGAAGACCAGGTGGGTGTGCGCGTCGACGAAGCCGGGAATCACGGCCCGTCCGGCGGCGTCGAGTTCGGGGACGTCCCCGGCCGGGGCGGCGTCGTGCATCTCGCGCTCGGGGGTCACCGCCACCACCCGGCCGGCGGTGACGACGATGGCGAGCGGACCCTCGAGGTCGTATCCGAACACGCGCGCCGCGCGCCGCACGAGCAGGTCAGCCATCGATCATGGGCACCCGGACCCCGCGTTGTTTGGCGGTGGCCAACGCCACGTCGTATCCGGCGTCAGCGTGGCGCATCACCCCGGTCCCGGGATCGTTGCGCAGCATCCGCTGGATGCGGAAGGCGGCGTCGTCGGTGCCGTCGACGACCAACTGGGCGCCGGCATGGATGGACTTGCCGATGCCGACCCCACCCCCGTGGTGGACCGCTACCCACGTGGCTCCCGAGGACGCATTGAGTAGGGCGTTGAGGATGGGCCAGTCGGCGATGGCGTCGCTGCCATCAGCCATGGCCTCTGTCTCCCGGTACGGCGACGCCACCGACCCCGAGTCGAGATGGTCCCGGCCGATCACCAGGGGCGCGGAGACCGTGCCGCGCCGAACCAGGTCGTTGAAGAGGAGCCCGGCCCGGTCCCGCTCCCCGTACCCAAGCCAGCAGATCCGAGCGGGCAACCCCTGGAACTTGACTCGCTCCGGCGCCAGCGCCAGCCACCTCTGGAGTAGGGGGTCGTCGCGGAACTCTTTCTTGAGGGCCTCGTCGGTCGCGGCGATGTCGGCCGGGTCACCGGACAGCGCCACCCACCGAAACGGTCCCTTGCCCTCACAGAACAGCGGACGGAGGTAGGCCGGCACAAACCCGGGGAAGGCGAACGCGTCCTCGAATCCCCCGGCGAGCGCCTCCCCCCGTAGGTTGTTGCCATAGTCGAAGACTTCCGCTCCCTGGCGCAGGAAGCCGACCATGGCCTCGCAATGGCGGGCCATCGCCGCTCGCGCTCGCCGCACATACTCCTCGGGCCTCTGCTGGCGCAGGGTGGATGCCGCCTCCAGGGTCAGATCGTCGGGCACGTAGCCGTACAGTGGGTCGTGAGCCGACGTCTGGTCGGTCACTACATCGACCGGCGCGCCCCGATCGAGCAGGTCGGCGAAGACCTGGGCGGCGTTGCCGACGACGCCCACCGAGAGGGCTCGTCCAGCGTGGCGGGCCTGTTCGCAGCGGGCGAGGGCATCGTCGAGGTCGTCCGCGCGCTCGTCGAGGTAGCCCTCGTGGATGCGCCGCTCGAGGCGGGCCGGGTCGACCTCGACGCAGAGCGCGACGCCGCCGTTCAAGGTGATGGCCAGGGGTTGGGCGCCGCCCATGCCGCCGAGCCCGG
>CAXMLU010000434.1:0-3519 GCA_964194255.1 uncultured bacterium | reverse complement strand
CTCCAATACGGCTCGCGAAGCTCCCGCTTCAGGACCTTGCCCGACGGGTTGCGCGGCAGGACCTCGATAAAGTCAACCGAGGTCGGGCACTTGAAATGAGCGAGTTGAGAGCGGGCGAGTTCGATCAGGGCTTCCGCCGTCAACTGGTCTCCCTCGGGACCCCCCTTGCGGACGACGATGGCCTTCACCGTCTCGCCCCACTTCTCGGAGGGGACGCCGATCACGGCGGCGTCGGCCACGCCGGGATGGGCGAAGAGGACGTTCTCCACCTCGGCCGGATAGATGTTCTCACCGCCGGAGACCACCATGTCTTTGACCCGGTCATGGATGAACACGTAACCATCGGCGTCGCAGTAGCCGGCATCACCGGTGCGCAGCCATCCGTCCGGAGTGATGGTGCTCGCCGTCGCGTCCTGGTTCTGCCAGTAGCCCTTCATGTTTTGCCGGCTGCGCGTCCAGATCTCCCCCACCTCACCGGTAGGCATCTGCTCGCCCGACTCCGGATCGGTGATGCGGATCTCGACACCGGGGAAGGGGACGCCGCAGGATCGAAGCAATGCGGCGCGGGGCCCGTCCGGGTCGTGATCGCCCGGCCGAAGAATGGTGATAGCCCCCGTTGTCTCCGTAAGTCCATAGGCCTGCGCGAATCCGCAGCCGAAGGACTTCACCGCCCGGGACAGCACCTCGCTGGAGATCGGTGACGCCCCGTAGAGCACGGTGCGAAGAGTGGAGAAGTCCGTGGCGGCCGAGGACGGATGGAGGAGCATCATCTGGATCACGGCCGGCACGAGAAAGGCGTTCGTCACGCCGAATCGAGGGATAGCGGCCAGGATGGCCGCTGGGTCCACCTCTCGCATGATCACCGAGTGCGCCCCGTTCCACATGCCCACGACGGCCCATCCCCCGCCGCCGATATGGAACAGCGGCATGGCAACGAGGTTTACGGAGTCGTGGTCAAAGCTCCATTCGGGCGAGGTGACCGGCAGGATGGAGGCGAAGTTTCCGTTGGTGAGCATGGCCCCCTTGGGGAGTCCGGTGGTGCCCGACGTGTAGAGCTGGATGGCGACGTCGTGGGGCTCGGCCGTCGCGCCAGGATCCACCGGTTCACGGGCGCCGACCCATTGCTCGTAACCCTCGTGCCTGGCGTCGCCGTCGCCAACCGTCACCACCTTGGTGACCGACGTCAGCTGATCCTCGAATTCGGCCAGGTGGGTGGCGAAGTCGCGGCCGACGACAAGCACGCGGGCTTGGGCATCGTTGACGATCTGGGCCATTTCTCGCGGGGCCAGTCGCCAGTTGACGGTCACATTTACGGCGTTGAGCTTGGCGCCGCCGAAGAGCAACTCGAACCACTCGGGCGAGTTCTTGTCGATGAACGCCACCCGGTCTTGCTTCCCGACTCCTTCGGCCAGCAGCGCTTGGGCGACCTGGCTCGAACGCCGCTCGAGCTCCCCAAAGGTGAGGTCGCGCTCCGGACCAGTCAGAGCCTTGCTGTCAGGCTGTGCCTCCGCTTGGTCGCGGATGACGCCCGCAATCGAAAAATCCATGCACGGAGGCTACCGGTGCGGTTCGCGTCACAAAAGTGAGGCGCCGGGCCAGCGGCGGAACGGGTCACTTCCACGCGAACACCGGCTGGTCGAAGTGGGCGACTCGTGTCGAGCGGCCATGGAGGCACACCTCACGAAGTTGGTAGAGGTAGGCGGCCGTCGGGGCGTGGACTCGCAGGCCGCCGAAAAGGGGCATGCTGATAACCGGCCGTTCGCTCTCCGGAATGGTGATGATGGTCGGCGCGTCCGGCTCATCCAGTACCGACAGCGGCACGCGGTAGGCGGCGGCCACCTCCAGGGGGTTGGGGCGTAGCTCGCTCACGGGTCCGGCCCAGACCACGACGGGCGTGATCACGTAGCCCGATCGCGTGACGTAGTCATCGAGTCGGCCGAGCACCGCGTCAGGGGCTAGGCGCAGTCCGACTTCCTCGTCGAGCTCCCGCACCGCCGCTTCCTCGGGCGTCTCCCCCTCGTCGATCCGACCGCCGGGGAAAGCCCATTGCGATGCGTGAGCCCGCAGGCCTTTGGCGCGACGGGTGATGAGAAACGCCGGCTCCATGCCGTCGATCAGCGTGACGGCCACCGCCGCGTGCACGAAACCGTCCCGCGCCGCCGCGACGACCTCGAAAGCTTCCAGATGTGCACTCACCCGAGCCCGCAGCGGCAGGATCATGTTGCGAGGAACTCCTGAATGAGCCGGGCCAGCTCGACGGGCCGATCGCCCTGGATGCTGTGTCCCGCCCCTTCGACCACGATGATTTTGGCGTCCGGCCGGCGCCGGAGCAGCTCGGCCACGTCGCCGTCGTCCACCACGGGCGAGGTGCTGCCTCGGTAGACCACCAGGGAAGCCGTGCTTTTCTCCAGGTCGTCCCACAACGACACGACCGAGAGCCGAGCCCCTTCCTTGCGGCGACCGAGGTCATAACGCCACTTCCAGGTCCCGTCGGCCTGTTGGACCGCATTGTGGAGCACTCCCCGGCGCAGCGATGACTCCGTTCGAGTGGCGTTGTGTTCGATGGTCCGAGCCAGGATCTCATCGAAACTGGCGAACGACTGTGGGCCCGACACGAATGCGGCGATAGCGGCGCCCTTCACTTCGTCCACTCCGGGCGTCACATCCACCAGCGCCAACCGGCGGACCAGATCTGGCCGTTGGCCGGCCAGAGCGATCGACGTCAGCCCGCCCATCGACATGCCGACGACGGCAGCGGCATCAGGCGCCAGTGCTTCGACAGCGACCCCTACATCTCGCGCCATCTCGGCCGGGTGGTACGCGCCTTCTGCTTTCCAGTCCGAGTGGCCATGGCCAGGTAAGTCCAGCGCGACCAGGGGCCGGGCCAAGGCAAGTGCCACGGTGTCCCACGTGTGGGCGTTCTGCGCGCCGCCGTGCAGGAGGACCAGCTCCGGCGGGTTACGGCCCCACACCAGAGCGCTCATGCGCTGGTCCGGCGCCACCTCGACCATTTCTCTGCGCACCGTCGGTGGTCCGTTCCAGGGCAGTCCCGCTTCGATGGCGTTGTCGTGGAACAGCCCGAACTCGTCGTAGGAGATCACCGGTCGAGCATGCCAGGTACCCTTGCCGGCGTGCCGGACGTCCGCAGCCTCGTGGCCGGCGCTTCGGTGGGACGTCTGGGCACCGTCGGTATCGACGGGCGCCCGCATCTGGTTCCCTGCTGCTTCGTCCTCGACGGTGAGGTGCTCTACTCGGCCGTCGACGCGAAGCCCAAGCGGTCTCCGCATCTCCAGCGGCTGGCCAACGTGCGGGCCAACCCGGAGGTGACCCTCCTCGTCGACCACTACGAAGACGATTGGTCGAAGCTCTGGTGGGTGCGCGTACGAGGTAGAGGCCGGGTGCTCGAGGCCGGCGAGGAAGCCGACCGAGCCCGAACCCAGCTGGCGGGGAAGTACCCGCAATACGTTCAGCAGCCGCCGACCGGAGCCGTGCTCGCCATCGACATCACCGAGTGGCGGG
>CAXMLU010000433.1:0-3359 GCA_964194255.1 uncultured bacterium | reverse complement strand
CAGGCGTCCGATCGCTCGACGCAGGACCGGCTCGTCGGGGCCTGATGGCACCGTCGCCGCGCCGGCAGCCTCCCGAAGATCCGACCAGCTCTTGCCGCCGTCGTAAATGTCGTCGAGGTCGAGGCCGGATTCTTCGAGGAAGCCCTGGAGGCCGAGTTCAGGCATGTCCCGGCGAAGCGATCTCAGTTCGTCGACTCTCGCTGGCCAGCGAGTCGGTATTGCTTCACGAAGGCTGCGCAAGACGATTTCAGTGGCCTTCTGGTCGAGCTGCATGTTGCAGCCGGCCGGAAGGAAGGGGAATTGCCGCTGGACGGCCCGTTCAACGTCGCGGCGTGAGCCGCCGAGGAGGGCTCGGTACCGACGGTCGAACCGGAATTCTTGTCGGTGCGTGCCAACGAAGTCGAGGACCGTACAGAACCCCTTGTCTTTCGACAGCCGTAAGCCTCGCCCGAGCTGTTGGAGGAACAGCGTCGGGCTTTCGGTAGGCCGAAGCATGAGAACGGTGTCGACGGCCGGGACGTCCACACCCTCGTTGAAGAGATCGACGGAGAAGACGGACCGCACACGTCCTTCAGCCAAGTCGCGCAGGGCCGTTTCTCGCTCCGCCCGTGGGCTGTCGCCCCAGATGGCGACAGCGTCGATGCCATGACGCGTGAAGTGCCGGGCCATGAATCGCGCGTGCTCGATGCTTACACAGAACCCGAGGCAACGCATCACGGCCGTATCGGCGTGATCTCTAACCTGCTGGACGACGAGCCGTGGCCACGAGTCGGAACCAGTGTAGGCACGGCTGAGGGCGTCGATGTCGTAGCCGCGACCTCGTCGCCACGGGATCTCGCGGAGGTCGAGACCATCATGAATGCCGAAATACACAAACGGCGACAGGTGCTGTTGATCGATCGCGTCCCAGAGCCGAAGCTCCGCCGCGATGCGGTCCCCGAACCAGTGGAGGATAGGCAGGCCGTCGCTGCGCTCGGGTGTCGCGGTGAGACCGAGCAACTCGACCGGGGCGAGGTGGTCGAGCAAACGTGTGTACGACAAGGCCGCCGCGTGGTGGAACTCATCGATGACTACCACATCGAAGTGGTTCGGCGGGAGGGCCGCGAGGTCGCTGGCGTTGAGGCTCTGGATCGAGGCGAAGACATGATCGAACCGGGTAGGGCGCGCGCCGCCGACCCATTTCTCGCCGAACGAGGCGTCGCGTAACGCGTACCGGAACGTCGCGATGCTCTGGTCGAGGATCTCCTCGCGTTGAGCGACGAAGAGCAGTCGAGATCGGCTGAGCTGCTGCCGGAGGCCGCCGTAGTCGAGGGCTGCCATGACGGTCTTCCCCGTCCCCGTGGCTGCAACGAGCAGATTTCGGTGGCGGCCCCGCAGGCGGGATACCTCGATCAGCTCGAGTAGCCGCTCTTGGAACGGGTACGGCCGCAGTTCGATGGGGCTGAGGATGACCTGTGGTCCTTTGTCCACGCCGCCTGCCCGTCGGTGCTCCTCCTCGAACTGCTCGGGGTCGTAGCGAATGAAGTCACCGGCCGCCCAGTAGCTGTCGAACACTGCGGCGAACTTGGCTAGGAGATCAGGGTTGCGCGCCTCAGAAGCCCGCACGTTCCACTCGAGCCCGGTCACTTGCGCGGTTTGGGTGAGATTGGATGATCCGACGTACGCCGTGGAGAACCCGGAGAGCCGGTGGAACACCCATGCCTTGGCGTGCAGGCGGGTCGTGCTGAGGTCATAGGAGATACGAACCTCGGCGCCGAGGGCGACGAGCTGGTCAAGAGCCTGCTGCTCCGTGGACCCGGTGTAGGTCGTTGTGAGGACTCGAAGCCGGCGTCCAGCTTCGCAGTGCCGACGCAACGGGTCGAGGAGGGGGCTGATGCCGCTGCGCCGGATGAAAGCCATGACGACGTCGACCGAGTCCGCCGATTCGATTTCCGAGCGCAGCTGACTCCAGAGGCTCGGCTCACCCGGCGCGTTGGTGAGCAAGGTCGTGTCGAGTAGCGGGATCAGCGGCTCGTTGATCTCGTCGGGTTGTCCGTCCGGACGGCGCCGGAGGATGGCGTGCAGCACAGTTGCCGTATCAATAGGCACCGCAGCTGGATCCATTGGAGTCAGCTCCGCGAGTCGATTCAGCAGTCCCTGGGCAACGCGGAGGCCAACCTCCACGCGGTCGACCTCACCGAGATCGGTCAACGCCGCTTCGATCTGCCTGCTGAGGTGCCAGGCGATGCGATCGGGCACCTCTTCGGATCGAAGCGCACGCTGACGCGATGGAAGGCGCTCGGCAATGTCGTCGAGCTGTCCCTTTAGGCCGACGGTGACCAGGGCCTCGTAAAGCCCCGGTGCCAGTTCCTCCATGGTCGGAGGCTAGGCGGCCGACGCGCTGCCGATGCGGAATGGCGACCGACGATGTCCGTCGTTGACTCGATAGGGGGGCGACGACGACTAACGGGTCGTCTGTCCCGTTGGCCAGGGCCAGGATGCCGTCGTGTGGCGGAACCCCGATCGACCCGGCCCGAGACTTGCGTCTGCACACCATGTCGGCATAGAGGGGCGTGATTCAAAATCGGCGTCGACTCACACCGCGGCTAGGAGTCGCAATGCGTCTTCTCGCCGGAGCGCAGACACTTTGCCCGGGCCGTCCCAGACGGGTGACCCTTCGGGAAGGTAGGCGTACATGCTGCGAGCGAGCGACGGGGTTTTGTCGCGCCCGGCTCGCCAGGGGACTTGCGCGGCAAGCGAGCTTCACTCCGCCGCACGGGCGGCAAGTTGTCCAGTCCAAAGGCCGAGTGGCTTCAGGCCTCGTATGTGGGCTGGCTTGTGCGTGCACGACGCGTGAGCCACGACCAGGTTCTCGACGGCATCATTCGGCCACCGAGACCAAGGGATGAAGTGATCGACGGCTGTCGTGTTGGACGCCAAAGATTCTGAGCAGTACAGACACGTCCCGTCGTGGAGGTCGAGGAGGCCGCGGCTCAGTGAGACCGGGAAGGCGCCTCGCTGTGCGCCAAAGAGGTGTCGCCTCGGGTCATGTTCGACGAGATCGAGGTTGTTGAGTCCCGCGACCATCCGCATCCAGTGCAGCTCGATCAACGGTCGGACTAGTGGAGCCAATCTCATGAGTTGGTCTCCGGCGCCGGGACGGAAGCGGACGCGGCCACCACCCGGGGCTCGAAGATTTTGTATCGTGATTTGTTCGCTCCAGTCGAGGTCATAGAGGAACGGACGTGGCACTCCGTCGACGGTCTGCAGCCGCACCAGTGGGAAACGGGCGGTCGTCAGCTCGACGACGTCGAGCACCCGCACTGCTTGACTGGGCGCAGCCACCTCGGCAGCCTCCCGAGAGCTTGTGGCGGGCAGGG
>CAXMLU010000432.1:0-2090 GCA_964194255.1 uncultured bacterium | reverse complement strand
GAGCCGATGGCGAGCGCATCCGGGCCTCGCACGCCGACGCAGTCAGCGAAGCCGGTGACGACGGGATCTCGGTCTCGCTCCAGTGGCTGCCGTCGAGCGATCGCCAGATCATCGGCCCTCGGGAAGATGCGTCCCCGGCCAGCAGCAAGGTGCTTTCGTCCGCGGCGATGGCGGTAAGTGACGTCCCTTCCCCGAGTCCGGAGGTCGGCTTCGGGACCATCGTCCAGCCGCTTTCAGACTTGGAGCCCACGGGCCACGTGGGCCCGAGGCCGGCCACCTCGACGCGGGTCGTCGGGCTCGTCTGGGCGATGGGAACGTCGGCGCGGTGCGCCAGGCGTGCCGGCCCTGTCCGCTTGCTGAGGAAGGCCACGGCGCCGGAGATCGCCGCCACGGACGCCAGCGCGGCAATCAGCATGCCGGCCCACCACCGCCGCGCCCGCCGAAGGCCACCAGCGGCATGCCCGACCAGGTCCTGCGTCTCCAGGTCTTCCCCGCAGGCCGGGCACCATCCCATGAACTCATTTACGGGTCGGGCACACGAGGGACAGCAAAGCGGCACCGTGCCAAGGATGCCAGCTGGCAACAAGCGCGACCTCGCGCGCTGTGTCTGCTACACGTCAGTCCACGGCCCTGATGGCGAGAGAACGCCCGCAGCTCCCGCAGTAGACAACCACGAAGGCTTGCTCGGTCCCGCTGGCCTCGTCGACCAGGTCCAACCGGCGCAACCGGGCCGACGTTCCGAGCGCGGACCGGCAATGAGGGCAGTCGGGGGGCGTCCCTGAGGGCGCCATCATCGACACGAACCCCTGCTCGAGTGGCGGTTCCATCGGGCCGATGGGCGAGGCACCGGCCGTCGCCTCGCCCTCCTTTTCCTTGTAGCCGCGGAGAAGCTGGATCACCTGCTGGCGGACGCGAGAAAGGTCGGCGCCCAGACCCACCAACACCTGGGCGGCCACGCCCTCGCCCTCGCGGACCAGGCCGAGCAGCATGTGCTCCGTACCGATGTAGTTGTGGCCCAGCTGGAGCGCCTCACGGAGGGAGAGCTCGAGCACCTTCTTGGCCCGTGGGGTGAACGGGGGTGAACCCGTCATCGAAGCAGCTGGCCCGATGGTTTCCGCCACCTTCTGGCGCACGACCTCGAGGGAGATTCCCATGGACTCCAAAGCCTTGGCGGCCACCCCTTCGCCCTCGTGGATGAGCCCCAAGGAGATGTTCGGTGCCGATGAAGTTGTGGTTGAGGAGATGCGCTTCTTCCTGGGCGAGGACGAGGACCCGGCGGGCTCGGTCCGTAAAACGCTCAAACATCCTTTCAGGATAGGTGGCTTGGGCCGGACGCTGACGGCTGCCCGGTCATTCGGCGGCCCTCGGTATCACGGGCGCTGGGGCCGCGCTGCCTTTCGGCTTCGTAGATTGCGGCGTCCTGGGCGAATTCAATCGGTCGTCGCAACAACTCGACATGGAGGGGTTGCGATGGGACGAGGAAAGCGGCCAGCTGGTCGGGCTGTTCGGGCTCCGATGCGTTCTCCGGGTCATCCGCCGGGTTGGCGGCGGGAGCATCGACAGTGTTTCTGGGAGGCGATTGCTCGCGGGGTCACGAGCGAGGAGGCCGCTGCGGCGGCCGGGCTGTCATCCGCGGTTGGGACCAGGTGGTTCCGTGAAGGTGGCGGCATGCGAACCGTCAGCCCGGACCCGCTCTCGAGGCGCTACTTGTCCTTCTCGGAGCGAGAGGAGATCGCCATCCTCAATGCCCAGAACCTCGGGGTGCGCGAGATCGCGTGCCAGATCGGTCGGGCTCCGTCGACGATCTCGCGTGAGCTGCGCCGCAACGCGGCAACGCGTGGTGGACTTCTCGAGTATCGGGCGACCAACGCGCAGTGGCATGCCGATCGCCGGGCTCGGCGTCCCAAGGTGGCCAAGCTCGCCGTCAACAACTCGTTGCGTGACTACGTGCAGGATCGTCTCGCCGGCGTGATCGCCGCTCCGGATGGCACTGCGGTGCCGGGCCCGCAGGTGCGGTTCATCGGTCGCCGACACGGTCGCCGACAGGACCGGCGGTGGGCGAAGTCGTGGAGCCCGGAGCAGATCGCCAA